>NZ_JBHXAW010000228.1:0-7309 GCF_042726645.1 Isoptericola sp. NPDC060257 | reverse complement strand
CTCCCCCGAGGGGCCGCCCCCGCCCTGCGGCGTACCCTCGGTCCTGGAACGAGACAGGGCCACGATCCCACCCACAACGCCCTGGGGGCGCGCGCGCCGGAGGTCAGCCGTTGAACGACGCCGGGTGCGGGCCGGTGCGGCCGTCGCGCTCCAGCCCGTCGATGGCGGCGAGCTCGGCGTCCGTGAGGTCGAAGCCGAAGACGTCGTGGTTCGCGGCGATGCGCGCGGGCGTCACCGACTTGGGGATGACGACGCGGCCCTGCTGCAGGTGCCAGCGCAGCACCACCTGTGCGGGCGTGACACCGTGCGCACGGGCGGCGTCGACGACGGGCGCGTCGCCCAGCACGGCACCCTGTGCCAGCGGGCTCCACGCCTCGGTCACCGCACCGTGGCGGGCGTTCGCCGCGACGGTGTCGCGGTTCTGCAGCGCGGGATGCAGCTCCACCTGGTTCACGACCGGGGTGCTGCCGCCGAGGGCGGCGACGCGGTCGAGGTGCTCGGGCAGGAAGTTGGACACGCCGATCGACGTCGCGAGGCCGGCGGCGCGCAGGTCCTCCAGGCCCTGCCAGGCGTCGAGGTAGTCGTCCGTCGCGGGGGTCGGCCAGTGGATGAGGTACAGGTCCACGCGGTCGAGGCCGAGCTTCTCGAGGCTCTGCTCGAGGCCCTCGCGGGCGGCGGCGCGGCCCAGCCGGTCGATCCACAGCTTGGTGGTGACGAACAGGTCGTCGCGGGCGACGCCCGACTCCGCCAGGGCGCGGCCGACGCCGCGCTCGTTGCCGTAGACGGCGGCCGTGTCGATGCTGCGGTAGCCCGCGTCGAGCGCGGCGCTCACCGCCGCCGTGGTCTCGGCGTCGGGCACCTGGAAGACGCCGAAGCCGAGCTGGGGCATGGCGTTGCCGTCGGCGAGGGAGACGGTGGGGACGTTCGCGGTCATGAGATGGGTCCTTCCGGTGGTGCGGTGCTGAGGTTCTGGGGATGTCAGACGGCGGTCGGCGCGAGCTCGCGCTCACGCTCGGCGGCGCGGGGGCGGGCGAGCTCGCCGCCGCGGGTGCGGACGGCGACCAGCAGGACGCCGAGCCCGGCGACCGTGACGGCCGCGCCGACCCACAGGGGCGACGTGTAGCCCGCCCCGGCGGCGAGGGCGAGGCCCGCCGCCCAGGCGCCGAACGCGTTGCCGACGTTGAACGCGGCGATGTTGGCGCCGGAACCGAGGGTCGGCGCGGCGTCGGTGTACCGCATGATGCGGGTCTGCAGCGCGGGCACGGTCGCGAAGCCGAAGCCGCCCATGAGCAGCAGGCCGACGACGGTCGCGGCCTTGCTCTGCGCGGTGAGGGCGAAGAGGACGAGGACGACGGCCAGCACCGCGATGACGGTGACGAGCGCCTTGACGAGGTTCCGGTCGGCGGCGCGGCCGCCCAGCACGTTGCCCGTGACCGTGCCGACGCCGAACACGACGAGCAGCCACGGGACGGCGGCGCTGCTGAACCCGCTCACCCCGGTGAGCGTGAACGCGATGTAGCTGAAGGCGCCGAACATGCCGCCGTAGCCGAGCACGGTGACCGCCATCGACAGCCAGACCTGGCGGCCGCGGAAGATGCGGAACTCCGAGAGCACGGAGCCGGTGGAGCGGTGCGCGGTGCGCGGCACGAGCACGGCGATGCCGACCAGGCCGAGCACGCCCACGGCGGTGACGGCCCAGAACGTGGCGCGCCAGCCCGCCGCCTGGCCGAGGAACGTGCCGAGCGGCACCCCCGCGACGTTCGCGACGGTGAGGCCCGCGAACATGATCGAGATGGCGGCCGCGCGTCGGTTCGCCGGGACCAGGTCGGCCGCGACGACCGCGCCGATCCCGAAGAACGCGCCGTGGCACAGCGCCGCGACGACCCGGCCGACCATCGTCATGCCGTAGGTGGGGGCGACGGCGCACAGCAGGTTGCCGACGATGAACAGGACCATGAGCAGCAGGAGCGCCCGCTTGCGCGGCACGCGGGACAGCGCCGCCGTCATGGCGATGGCTCCGACGGCGACGGACAGGGCGTAGCCGGAGATGAGGTAGCCGGCCACCGGCTCGGTGACGCCGAAGTCGGCGGCCACCTCCGGGAGCAGGCCCATGATGACGAACTCGGTGAGTCCGATGCCGAAGCCCCCGAGGGCAAGGGCGTACAGCGCGGCAGGCATCGAGGCCTCCAGGGTCGGGAGAGGGGAACGTTGCGTACGCAGTAGTTGCACGCGCAACGTTCTAGATAGTTGCACACGCGCTATATCGGCGCAAGGCGCTATGCTGTGACCCGGGCGACGGGACACCGGGCCCGACGACGAGGCCCGCGAGGAGGCCGACATGGGAATCGCCGACGACGCCGTCGAGATCCGCGCGCGCGGCTGGCGCACGCTCGCCGCGCTGCACGGGCTGATCGAGACGGACCTGGAACGAGCGCTGCAGAAGGAGCACCAGCTCTCCGTCGTGGAGTTCACCGTGCTCGACGCGCTCAGCCGCCAGGACGGCTGGCACATGCGCATGCAGCAGCTCGCGCGCGCCGCCGCGCTCTCCAGCAGCGCCACGACGCGCCTCGTCACCCGCCTCGAGGACCGCGGCCTGCTCACGCGCATCCTGTGCGCCGACGACCGCCGCGGCATCTACACCGAGCTCACGCCCGCCGGCCGCGCCCTGCTGAAGCAGGCCCGGCCCACGCACGACCGCGCGCTCGAGGAGGCGCTCACGCGCGCCGAGGACATCCCGGAGATCGCGCCGCTCGCGTCGTCGCTGCACGAGGTCGCCGCGGTCTGACGGCGGCGCCGGCGCCCCCGGGCGTGTCGGCGCCCGGTGCCACGCTGCGGGGATGCCGATCACCGTGGACGAGCTCCGTGAACACTTCCTCGCCGCCTGGGGCCCCGACACCTGCTACCCGCACATGAGCGCCGAGTGGACCCCCGAGCGCCCCTCGCGCGACCAGTGCGGCATGACCGCCCTGGTCGTCCAGGACGTCCTCGGCGGCGACCTGGTCCTCGCCGAGGTCCACGTCGACGGGGCGCAGATCGGCCACCACTACTGGAACCGGCTGCCGGACGGCACGGACGTCGACCTCACGGCGGACCAGTTCCGCCCCGAGGAGACGGTCGTCGGCGGCACGGTGGTCGTCAGGCCGCCGGACGCGCCCCGCTACCACCGGGAGCAGTACGAGCTCCTCCGCGACCGGGTCCTCGCCGCGCTGGGCGCCGCGTCCGAGCGCTGAGCCGAGCGCGGGACCTGCCCCTCAGGGACGCGGCTCGACCGCGCCGCGCGGGATCCCCGCCGTGGCGAGCAGGTCCTCGTGCAGCTCCATCCACGCCCCGTGGACGGAGGCCGCGCCGACCCCCGCCACGCGCGCGCCGTCGCCGGCCCGCGCCGCCGCCAGGGCGTCGTCGAGCCGCACGTCGTAGCCCGCGTACCGGGCGAGCTCGCCGGTGAGCTCGGCGAGCACCGGGCGTACCCCGTCGACGACGGCGCCCAGCTCGTCGAGCACCCGGCCGTCCCACGACGCGTCCCGGTGGTCGTTGACGTCGAGCCGTCCGCCGTCCGAGGGCCGCAGCTGCCAGTCGGTGCACGCCTTCAGCAGCCGCGCGTTCAGCGGGGCGAACGCGGTGACCGCCTCGCGCACGACGGCGGCGGCGCGTCCCGACGCGTCGGCGGCCAGCTCGGCGGCGAGCCGGCGCTCGCCCTCGGTCCGCCCGCGCTCCGTGAGGGACCAGCCGCCGGTGCCGGCGAACTCCGCCCAGGCCACGTGGCCGTGCGCCTCGAGGTCGAGCAGGTGCTCGCGGGCGTCGTCCACGGCGAGCCCCGACCGTTCGGCGACGGCCGCGTCGTCCGCCGTGCCGCGCACGCGGACGGCATGGAGCACGAGCAGCTCGGGCTCGGACGCGCGGCTCACGGCGCCTCCCCCGCTCCCGCGGACCTCGCGACGAGCCGGTCGAGCCGCTGCTGCACCGCCTGCGGGGAGCCGAGGCCCAGCGCAGACGCCATCCGGCCCCAGGTGTGCCCGGCGGCGCGCGCGGTGAACAGCGCGGCGGTCTCGAGCTGCTCCGCCTCGGCCCTCGCCCCGGGCACGAGCGCGAGGGCGGCGAGCGCCCCGGCGGCGTCCTGCTCGGACGTGAGCTCCCCGCGCGCGGACCGCCACAGGTAGTGCCGCACGAGGTCTGTCGCCGACGGCGGCACGGGCGCCGGCTGCCAGGGGCGCGGCGCGAGCGCGTCGCCGCCCAGGTCGAGCAGCACGCGGCGGGCGCGGGCCTCGCCGGCGGCGGCCCCCTGGTCGTGCGCGTGGTCGTCCGGGAGTGGCTTGCGTTCCATCCCGCGACCGTGCACCATCAACGAACTATTGTCAACGATCCGTTGACGCTGCCGCCGTGACGTCCGTCCCTGGCGGCCGTCGACGGCATCTCGGAGAGCGACCTGCGGGGACGGAGGTGCGGCGTGCGGGCAGTCGTTGCGCTCGAGCGGGCGACGTCGGAGCACGGTGCCAAGGCGACCGGGCTCGGCGCGTTGCGGCGGGCCGGGCTGCCGGTGCCGGACGGCTTCGTCCTCCCGGCCTCCCTCGACCATGTCGACCTCCGCGCCGCCGTCGACGGAGCGCTCGACGTGCTCGGGCGGCGCTCGGCCGTGGCCGTGCGGTCGTCGGCGACGGACGAGGACGGCCCGCGCGCGTCCGCGGCCGGGCAGTACGACACCCTGCTCGGCGTGTCCGGCACGGACGCCGTCGTCGAGGCCGTCGCGGCCTGTCGGGCGTCGTCCACCGGGCCGCGGGCCACGGCCTACCGGGCGGCGACGTCCGGCACCCCCGCTCGCGCTCCCTCCGCCGCCGACGTCGCGGTCGTCGTGCAGCGGCTGGTCGACGCGCGCGCGGCGGGCGTGCTGTTCACGGGCGACGGACGCACGGTCGTCGAGGCCTCGTGGGGGCTGGGCGAGAGCGTGGTGCAGGGCGCCGTCGACCCCGACCGGTGGACCGTCGCGGACGGCCGCGTCGTCGAGCGTCGTACGGGGAGCAAGCGCACCCGCGTCGACCGTTCCCCCGCCGGGACGACCACCCGCGACGTCCCGCCGTCGGACCGCGACCGCCCCTGCCTCGACGACGACATCGTGCTGCGCCTCGCCGCGCTCGGGCACCGGGTCGCGGACCTGTGCGGCGGGCCGCAGGACGTCGAGTGGGCGGTGGACGACGCCGGCACCGTCTGGCTCCTCCAGGCCCGCCCGGTCACGGCCGCCCTCCCCGCCGGCGGTCGGGAGCGGGCGTCTGGCCCCGGTCCGAGGGCAGAACGGACCCCGTCGCCCGCTCACAGCGACGGCGTGCGGCTCGCGGGCACGGGGGCGAGCGGCGGCCGGGCGAGCGGGCCGGCGCGGGTGGTGCGCGGGCCGGACGACTTCGGCGCCGTCCGGCCCGGCGACGTCCTGGTGTGCCGCGAGACCGACCCCGCGTGGACGCCGCTGTTCGGCGTGGTCGCCGCCGTCGTCACCGAGACGGGCGGGCTGCTGTCGCACGCGGCGATCGTCGCGCGCGAGCTGCGGTTGCCTGCCGTGCTCGGCGTGCCCGCCGCGACCGCCGTCCTGCACGACGCCGGGACGGTGACGGTCGACGGCGACGCGGGCACGGTCGCGACCGCCTGACCTGGACACGGGCTGGACGGTCCATGGACGGCCCCGCCCGCTCGTGGAAGCATCCGACCATGACCACGACGGCGTCCCGCCGCGACGCGCTGCCGGGGCGGGGCCGGCCCGTCGAGCACGCCCTCGACCCGTTCACGACGGCGCCGCCGGCGGCGTGGGGCCTGCGGGTGCTGGCCACGCTCCTCGACTCCGCGCTCGTGGCGGCGGTGGCCTTCCTCGCGACGGGCGCCGCGCCGACCCTCGCCGCGCTCCCGGGCCTGGGCAGGCCCGGCGGGGCGGGCGGCGCGGCCTGGACGGCGGGAGCGCTGCTCGCGCTCGGGATCCTCCAGGCGTACACGGGCATGACGCCGGGCAAGCGGGTGGCCCACGTCGCGGTGGTCGACGACCGCACCGGCCGGCCGATCGGGCTGACGGGCACCGTGCTGCGCTGGTTCGCGCACGTGCTCGACGCCATCCTGCTGATCGGCTACCTGCGCTCGGCGTTCCGGAAGGACGGCCGCACCTTCGCCGACTCGCTGCTCGGCACCGTCGCCGTCCGCACCACGGCGCCGCCCCCGCACCCGCTCGTCGCGCGGCTACGGGCCTCCCGCGACCGGCACGCGTCCTGGGTGCGCTGGCCGCGCCCCGCCACCGGCGTCGTCGCGTTCGTGCTGTGCGTGCCCGCCGCCGGGATGAGCCTGCTGGCCGGTTCGGGCGCCCGGTCCGAGGGGCCCGTCGTCGTCGGGTCCTGCCAGCTCACGGACGAGAGCGCCGACGTGTCGGCCTGGGCGACGATCGTCGCGCAGCGCACGGAGAGCTGGGAGTCACGGCTGGGCATCCACGGCAACGGGACGACGACGTGGCGCCTCGGCGCGCGGTGGACCGTGCCCGCGGACTGGCCGACGCGGCCTACCGGCACCCCCACGCTCGAGGCCCGCGCCGCCGGCGACGAGCCCGCCACGACCGCCCCCGACGACGGCGACGCGGGCTGGGCCGACGGAACCTGGCCGGTGGCGGCGCAGGACGCGGCGGACGGCCCGCCCACGACGCTCCGGTCCAAGACCCTCGTGACGCACGACGAGCTCGCCGACGGGTGGGCCGCCACCGTCCTCGACGGGGTCGGCGAGTGCGGCACGGCGCTCACCCTCCCGCTGGACCCCGACCTGGCGACCTGACGCGACGTCAGGGGCGGAACCTCGTCTGCCCGTGCGGCGACTTGGCGAACGCGAGCACCTTGTCGACCACGACGCGGTAGACGAGCGCGCGCTGGCCGTGCGGGTCGAAGGACTCGTCGTCGTTCTCGAAGTCCCAGGCGTCGCCGTACTTGGCGCGGAAGCCGTCGGCGAGCCGGCGGAGCTCCGGCTCGCCGGTCGCGCGGACGACGACGCCCTCCACGACGACGTCGAGCCCGGAGTCCCACTCCGGGGACCCGATCGTCACGGCCACGTGCGGGCTGTGCGCGAGGTTGTGGGCCTTCTGCTCGCCCGGGCCGGTGCAGAAGACGAAGCCGTCGTCGGTCCACAGCCCGACGAGCGGTGTGACGTGCGGGCGGCCGTCCGCCCGGACGGTGACGAGCCGGTAGAGGGTCGCGGCCGTCAGCGCGGCCTCGACCTCCGGCCAGGGGGTGGGCGCGGTGGCCTCGCTGAAGCGGGCGTCGAGGGTTCCGGTGGGGGTCATGACAGGACAGACCCGCCGGAC
>NZ_JBHXAW010000227.1:0-7345 GCF_042726645.1 Isoptericola sp. NPDC060257 | reverse complement strand
GTGGTGGACCAGTCCACCACCTCGGCGATCCCCGTCCTCCCTCGGCGCGATCCGCACCACCTCGGCAGGACCGGTACCACCTCGCGGTCAGCCGCGGCGGCGGAAGGCCACCGGCTCCTCGAGGTAGGCCTCCCAGGCCGCGCGCTCGTCGTCGGCGATGCGCCGCGGGGCGCCGGACGCGGCGTCGACGACGACGATCGTCGTCGCGGCCTTGACGTACGCCTTGCCGCCGGACGCCGGACCGGTGCGGTCGAACCCGCCGGGGACGCCGTCGTGCACCTCGTAGCAGACCTCGAGGCTCGCGCCCCCGATCGCGCCGATCCACATCTCGACCCGGACCGGGGTGCGGGAGAAGGCGAGCGGCCGCAGGTACTCGATCTGCTGCCCGGCCACCAGCGTGTGCGACGTGGCGTGCGGGCCGGTGTCGAGGACCGCGGTGGGCCACTCCTCGCCGTCCGCGGCCTCCGGGTGCCGCCAGAACGCCGTGATGCGCGCGTCCTCCAGGAGGCGCAGCATCGCGACGTTGTTGACGTGCTGGTAGGCGTCGAGGTCCGACCAGCGCAGGGGGACGGGCACGTGCAGACGGGTCATGGTCCGCATCGTCGCACGGCGTCGCCTCCCGGACGGCATCGCCCGGGACCGGCGTCAGCCGGCCGCGATCGCCGCCGCGGCGCGGCAGCGGGCGAGGGCGGCGAGCTCGTCCCCCACCGGCACGCGCACCAGCCGGTCCGCGACGCCCGAGACGGACTCCCGCAGCCGGCGGCGCACGCGCGACGCACGGCGACGCGCGCCCCACGCCGTGAAGGCCCGCGAGACGAGCGCGAGCAGCAGCCCCGCGACGAGCCCCCCGATCGCCAGCAGGGTGGGCCACGGCACCTCGAGCACCCCGCCACCCGAGGCGGTGAGGTCCACGGTGAGCACCGGCAGGATCAGCGACGGCAGCCGGAAGTACTCGACCGCCGCGGCGGCGCCGAGCCACAGCAGGCCCACGACCGCGGCCGCGAGGAGCACCCACTGCACGGCGCCCACCGCCGCCCACCAGCGCGGCCGGCGCGCCGCCTCCAGCCGGGTGCCGACGACCGCCTGGTCGAGGTCCCCGGGCATCCGGTCGATCGCGTCCTGCGCCCGGGCGCGCGCCACCAGCACCCACGGGTCGGGCGCACCCTCGGTCACCTCGTCGACGTACCGGCGCACCGCCGACGCCGACGCCGCGCGCACGGCGGGACGCGTCGTCGGGAGGGAGCTGCGCACCAGGTCGGGTCGCTCGGGTCCCGTCGCGGTTCCCGACCTGTCCGTCGACGTACCGTCGGGGCCGCGCCGGAGCCCGAGCCGCCGCAGCGGGTCGCGCTTGAGCCGCGACACCCACCGGGTGACCGGCCAGCCCGTGGCGAGGTGGGCGTCCCGGCGGTGCGCGGCCGCCACCGCGTCGGCGACCGTCGGCACCCCGGCGGCGGCCTCGAGCGCGTCCACCAGCGCGTCGGCCGCCCGCTCCCCCGCGCGCGACGCCGGGCTGGACCCGCACGCGTCCGCGATGCGCTGGGCCGCGGCACGGGCGTCCGCGGCGAGCCGGGCGGTCGCCGCCTCGCGGCGCGCCGCGGCCTCCGCGAGCAGCCCCTTGAGCTGGTCGATCCCCCGCCCCGTCGCGGCCGACACGGCCAGCACCCGCGCACCGTCGAGACCGTCCGCTGCGACCAGCCGGCGCAGGTCGGCGAGCATCGCGTCGGTCTCGGCGTCGGACAGCCGGTCCGCCTGGTTGAGCACCACGACGACGACCTCCGACCGGCCCGCCAGCCGTCGCAGGTACCGCTCGTGCAGCGCCGCGTCGGCGTACTTCTGCGGGTCCACGACCCACACCAGCAGGTCGGCCCGCTCCACCAGCCGCTCGGCCCGCACCCGGTGCTCCACGACGACCGAGTCGTGGTCGGGCAGGTCGAGCAGGACCAGGCCGGTCGAGATCCCCGCCGGGCCGCTCCTCCCCCGCAGCCGGGCCAGCCCTCGCCGCGGGCGCGCCGCACCGGGGTCGTCGCCCGGGTCGTCGTCCGCCGGCGTCGGCATCTCCTGACGCCGACGGACCTCCAGCCAGTCGAGCAGCGGCCCGGCGCCGTCGCCCCAGACCGCCGCGACGGCGTGGGACGTCGTGGGACGGCGCACCCCGACGGTCGCGATCTCCGCGCCCGCGACGGCGTTGAGCACGCTCGACTTGCCGGAGCCGGTGGCGCCCGCGAGCGCCACGACCGTGTGCTCCGCGGAGAGCCCGCCGCGCTCACGGGCCCGCTTGACGACGGCGCGCGCGTCGTCGAGCAGCTCGCGGTCGAGGCGGCCGCTCGACGCGACGACGGCGGTCTCCAGCGCCGCGGTCCGGTCCGCGAGGTCGATCCGGCTCACCGGTCGCCCTCCTCGCGCCGGGACCGGCGGCGCGACCACCAGCCGCCCCGCCGGGCGGGGGCCGCCTCCTCGGCGGCGGGCGGTTCGCCGGGGACCGCCGGGGCCTCCGGCGGTCGGAACGTGCCGGCGCCGCGCAGCAGCCCGCCGCTCCACGGTCGGGTGACGCCCTCGGTCGGGACGGACCGGGCCGCCCGCTCGGCGCGGGCGGCCGCGGCGACCCGGTGGGCGGCGTCCCGGACGCCGCCGGCCCCGGTCGCCTGCGTGCCGAGCGCGTCGAGCTGCGCCGTGTACCGGGCCGCCTGCCCGCGCAGCACCGCGTCGACGCGGCCGTTCAGCCGCTCCTTGGCCTGGGCCGCGAGCCGGCGCACGGCCTCGTCGCCGAACACCGCCTCGAGCAGCTTCTGCGCGACGATCGCCGTGCCGCCGGCGATACCGATCTCGGCGCCCGTCAGACCGGCGGTCGACGCGAAGACGATGACCATGAGGCTCACGCCGAGCGCGTTCACCCCGAAGGAGACCGCCCGGGCGGTACCGCGCCGCGACTCGCCCTGCTCGCGCACCAGCGCCAGCACGTCCTCCTGCCAGCCGCGGATCTGCTCCGCCACCTCGGTGCGCAGCGCCGCCGGGACGCGCGCCAGGTCGAGGCCCTCCAGGAGCGCCGCGCCCGCGCCGTCGCTGCGCCAGGCCGCGAACGTGCGCTCGGCAGCTTGCTCCGCCGCGTCGAGGATCACCGACTCCAGCCCGTGCGCGATGGCCTGCTCCACCTGCGGCGCCTCCTTCGGCCGGCCGCGGAAGAAGCGCGCGACCGCGTCCCGCACGCGCCCCACGCCCGCCTCGACGGACCGGAAGAACTCACCCGTCCCGACGAAGTCCTGCCAGCGGGCGAGCACCTCGCCGCGCAGGAGCGCGCCGTCGGACGTCGCCGCCTCGACCTGCTCCAACGCCTCCGCGTGGTACCGCCGGGCGGCGTCGCGCAGCCGGGCGTCGGCCACCTCCTGCCCGTCCGCGGTCTCCGCGAGGGCGACCGCGCGGCGCACGAGGTCGTCCACCACGCCGTCGCGGGTGGCGGCGATGACCCGTGCCCGCGCCTCGGGGTCGCCGCCCAGCCCCGACAGCCACGTGGCGACCTCCGCGACGGCGGCCTCCGGCAGCAGCCCGTCCACGAGCGCCCCGGGTCCCTGCTCGGCGGCCTCGCCGAGCACGAAGACGTGGGCGTCGCCCAGCCCGTGCTCCACCGTCATGCGACGCAGGTCGTCGGCCACGACCTCCGCCCCCGGGTCCACGCGGTCGAGGACGATCGCGACCTGCGCCCGCCGGCGGGCGGCCTGGCTCAGCAGGTCCCACGGCACGGCGTCCGCGTACCGTGCCGCGGTCGTGACGAAGAGCCACAGGTCGGCGGCCCCCAGCAGCTGCGCGGACAGCTCGCGGTTGGCCGCCTCCACGGAGTCGATGTCGGGGGCGTCGAGCAGGGCGAGCCCCTGCGGCAGCGCCTCGCTCGCGACCAGCCGCAGCGCAGCGGCCCCCTCCGCCCCGGACCCGTCAGACGCACCCGCCGCCCCGGTGGGCCGGGTCTCTGACAGACGGCCCGACGACGTCACGCGCGCCAGCCCGGGCAGCACCCGGTCGGTGGTGAACCAGCGCGCGTCGAGGGGGTGGTGCACGAGGACGGGCGCGCGGGTGGTGGGACGCAGCACCCCCGGCGCGGACACCGGCTCCCCGAGCAGCGAGTTGACCAGGGTGGACTTCCCCGCGCCGGTCGATCCGCCGACGACGACGAGCAGCGGCGCGCGTTCCGCCCGCAGCCTCGGCAGCAGGTAGTCGTCGAGCTGGTCGACGGCCTGGTGCAGGTCGGCCCGCGCCGCACCCACCCCGGGCGTCTCCAGCGGCAGGCGCAGGGCACCGAGCCGGGCACGCAACGTCTCGAGCGCGTCGACCAGCCCCCGGGCCGCCGCCTCGTCCCGCGGGTCGGGGGCGGCGGGCGTGTCCGGGTCGGTCATGTACCCAGTCTGCCCATCAGGGACGATCCGTGCAGAGCCGACCTGTGAGATGGCGCGCCCGGGTCGGGTGCAGCCGCTCGCGCCGTCCTGACATCTTCCGCCCGGAGCCTCAGGCCAGACGACGGCGCAGCCACGCGACGCACGCCTCGCCCTGGGCACGCTGGAACGCCCGCAGGTGCGGGATGCCGGGGACCGGCGGCTGCAGCGACGAGTGCACGAAGTACCCGGTGAGCGCGACGAGGTAGGCCGTCACCGCGTCCTCGTCGGTCCCCGCCGGCAGCGGGCGGAGCCGTAGCGCCTCCTCCGGCGCCGGCCCGCCCTCCACCTGCACGGCCGGCAGCATGCCCACCAGGTCGCAGAACGCCGCACCCCGGCCCGGGTACGCCCAGTCGACGGCGACCGCCCGGACCCGGGCCGCTCCGCGGCCCGATCCTCCGCCGACCAGCAGCGCGTTGTCGCCGCGCAGGTCGCCATGGACGAGCCGGTTCCCGGCGACGGCCGCCGGCGCCTCGAGCTCGAGCGTCGCGAGCCGGTCCAGATGCTGCCCGAGCCACGGGTCGTACGACGCGAGGCCATCCGGCCGCTCCGCCGCGAGCCGCCCGGTGAGACGCGCGGGCAGCTCGGCGGCGAACTCGGGGAGCACCCCCGCGCCGACCTCGTGCGTCCCCACCTCGACCGCGAGGTCGAGCACGGCACGCAGCTCCTCCTCGCGCCAGGGCTGCACCGGCGCGCGCCCGTCGACGGCGTCGTAGGCGAGCACGACCCACTCGGGCCTCTCGGCGACGCCGACCTCGGCGAGCCACCGCAGGCGCGGCGCGGGCACGCCGTCGCCCAGCCGGGCAGCGCGCTCCGCCTCCTGGCGGTACAGGCCCACCGTGAAGGAGTGCTCCGGACCGACCGCCTTGACGAACACGTCGCCGCGGTCGGTGCGCAGCGTGGACGCCAGCCCTTGGGAGTACCCGCCGTCGTGGCTGGTCCACCCCGTCACCGGTGCCCCGAGCCGCGCCTCGATCCCCGCGCGCACGGCGGCGGGCAGGTCGGGCCAGACGGGGCGGGTGCGGGTGGTCGTCGCGGTCATCGCAGGAGTATCGCCGACGAGCGGTCCCGTGCCCACGCATTTCCCCGGACGCAGGACACCCCCGGCACCGCGGGGGGCCGGGGGCGTCGTGCTGCCGTGCTGGCTGTGCGGGCTCGGGGCCCGCGCGCTCAGTCGCGCGTGAGCTTGCGGTACGTCACGCGGTGCGGGCGCGCGGCGTCGGCGCCCAGGCGCTCGACCTTGTTCTCCTCGTACGAGGCGAAGTTGCCCTCGAACCAGTACCAGTTCGCCGGGTCCTCCTCCGTGCCCTCGTACGCGAGGATGTGCGTCGCGACCCGGTCGAGGAACCACCGGTCGTGGGAGACCACGACGGCGCAGCCGGGGAACTCGAGCAGCGCGTTCTCCAGCGAGCCGAGGGTCTCGACGTCGAGGTCGTTGGTGGGCTCGTCGAGGAGCAGCAGGTTGCCGCCCTGCTTGAGGGTCAGCGCCAGGTTGAGGCGGTTGCGCTCACCACCGGACAGCACGCCCGCGGGCTTCTGCTGGTCCGGGCCCTTGAAGCCGAACGACGCCACGTACGCGCGCGAGGGGATCTCGACGTTGCCGACCTTGATGAAGTCGAGCCCGTCGGAGACGACCTCCCACAGCGTCTTCTTCGGGTCGATGCCGCCGCGCGACTGGTCGACGTAGGAGATCTTGACGGTCTCACCGACCTTGAGGTCGCCGCCGTCGAGCGGCTCCAGGCCGACGATCGTCTTGAACAGCGTGGTCTTGCCGACGCCGTTCGGGCCGATGACGCCGACGATGCCGTTGCGCGGCAGCGTGAAGCTCAGGCCGTCGATGAGCTGGCGGCCGTCGAAGCCCTTCTGCAGGTTGCTGGCCTCGAGGACCACGCTGCCCAGGCGCGGGCCCGCGGGGATCTGGATCTCCTCGAAGTCGAGCTTCCGCGTCCGCTCCGCCTCCGCAGCCATCTCCTCGTAGCGGGCCAGGCGCGCCTTCGACTTCGTCTGGCGCCCCTTCGCGTTGGAGCGCACCCACTCGAGCTCGTCCTTGAGGCGCTTGGCGAGCTTGGCGTCCTTCTTGCCCTGCACCTCGAGGCGGGCCTGCTTCTTCTCCAGGTAGGTGGAGTAGTTGCCCTCGTACGGGTAGAGGCGGCCGCGGTCGACCTCGCAGATCCACTCCGCGACGTGGTCGAGGAAGTACCGGTCGTGGGTGACGGCGAGGACGGCGCCCGGGTAGGTGGCCAGGTGCTGCTCGAGCCACAGCACCGACTCGGCGTCGAGGTGGTTGGTGGGCTCGTCGAGCAGCAGCAGGTCGGGCTTCTCCAGCAGCAGCTTGCACAGCGCCACGCGGCGGCGCTCACCACCGGAGAGCACCTTCACGTCGGCGTCCGGCGGCGGGCAGCGCAGGGCGTCCATCGCCTGCTCGAGCTGGGAGTCGAGGTCCCACGCGTCGGCGGCGTCGATGTCCTCCTGCAGCGTGCCCATCTCGGCCAGCAGGCTGTCGAAGTCGGCGTCGGGCTCCGCCATGAGGGCGGAGATCTCGTTGAAGCGGTCGATCTTCGCCTTGAGCGGGCCGACCGCCTCCTCGACGTTGCCGAGCACGGTCTTGTCCTCGTTGAGCGGCGGCTCCTGCAGGAGGATGCCGACCGTGTACCCCGGGGAGAGCCGCGCCTCGCCGTTGGACGGCTGCTCGAGGCCCGCCATGATCTTGAGGATCGTCGACTTCCCGGCACCGTTGGGGCCGACGACGCCGATCTTGGCGCCGGGCAGGAAGTTCAGCGAGACGTCGTCGAGGATGACCTTGTCGCCGTGCGCCTTGCGCGCCTTGCGCATGGTGTAGATGAACTCAGCCAAGAGAAACCGTCCGGCAGTCGAAGTGTGTATCGCAGCAAAGGCCCCGCGTCATGCGGCTCCACCGCGTCAGGGCA
>NZ_JBHXAW010000226.1:0-7360 GCF_042726645.1 Isoptericola sp. NPDC060257 | reverse complement strand
GTCGTCAGCCGTTCGTCGTGTTCTCTTCGCCGACCTGCGCGACCACGGCCTCGTCGTACACGGCGGCGGCCTCCTCGGGCGTCTGCTGCCCGGTCATCACCGACTCCATGGCGACCTGGATCGCGTTGGAGATCTGGGCGTAGTCGGAGGTGGCGGGGCGGAAGTTCGTCACCTCGACGAGGTCGGAGAAGAACGGCACCGTCGGGTTCGCCTCGGAGTACGACGGCTCCTCGGCGACGTCGGTGCGCACCGCGATCTGGCTGTTGTCGATCGCGAACCGCAGCGAGTTCTCCTTGTCGAGCGCGTGGGTCAGCACGTCGAACGCCACGTCGGGGTTCTTCGACCCGGCGCCGATCGCCATCGTCCAGCCTCCCGACATGCTCACCGCGCCGGGGGCCTGGCCGTCCTGGGTGGGCATCGCGGCGGTGCCCATGACGTCGGTCCACTCGGGCCAGGGCGCCGTGCCCTCCTCGAGCCACGTGCCGGGCATCCACGAGCCGTCCAGCGAGATGCCGAGCTTGCCCTTCGGCAGCCACTCGGCCGAGACCGTGTTGCCGACGTTCGGGTCGAGCGCCTGCTGCGGCGTGGGGGCGAGGCCCTCCGTGTAGATCGTCCTGATGAAGTCGAGCGAGTCGACGAACTCCTGCGACCCGACGATCCACTTCGAGGCGTCGGTGTCGTAGAGCGTGCCGCCCGTGCCGTACAGCAGCATCTCGAAGCCCTGCATCGTGGCGCCCTCGCCCATCGGCTTGCCCGAGTAGACGTTGAGCGGGATGACGTCGGGGTCCGCCTTCTTGATCGCCCGGGCGGCCTCGAGCAGCTCGTCCCAGGTCTTCGGGGCCCAGTCCTCGGGGAGCCCCGCCTTGGCGAGCACCTCCTTGTTGAACCACAGCCCGCGGGTGTCCGTGCCCATCGGGACGCCGTAGGTCTTGCCGTCGTCGCCCAGCCCGGCCTGCTTGGCCTGGTCGACGAACTGGCCCCAGTCCTCCCAGTCGGCGAGGTAGTCGTCCATCGGCAGCAGGTAGCCCGCCTCGACGTCCGACTTGATCATGAACGTGTCCTCGTACATGAGGTCGGGCGCCGTCCCGGGCGCGCGGTTCATGAGCGCGAGCTTCGTGAAGTAGTCGTTCTGGCTGGCCTCGATCGGCACGAGCTCGATCGTGACGTCCGGGTTCTCCTTCTCGTACTCGGCCTTGACGTCCTTGAACAGCTCGTCGGCCTGGGTGAAGTTCCCGAACTTCTGGTACGCGATCTTGATCGTCGCGTCCCCGCTGCTGCCCTCGCCGTCCCCGGAGCCGCAGGCTCCGAGGGTGAGGACGAGCGCCGTGACCGCGGATCCCGCGGCAAGGGTTCGTGCCAGTCGCATGCTGCTCCTTTGCCCACATGAGTGGCCCGACGACGCCGGGCCGGCTGACGTGAATAACTCAAGCGAATTGAGTTAATGCTGTCAAGCGCTCACGAGGCCGGAGGGTCGCGGGGTGAAGAGCCCGTCGAGCACGAGGCTCGCCGCACCCACCGCCCCGACGTGGTCGCCGACGGCGGAGCCCAGCACCTCGACGGCGTGCACCTCGCGCAGCGTCGCCTGCAGGGTGAGCTCCCGCCGCACGACGGGAAGGTAGTGCGGGGCCAGCCGCGCCCACGCCGGGCCGCCGAAGACGACGACCCCCGCGTCCACGAGGTCGGCCACCACGGTGATCCCGCGCGCGACCCGTCGCGCGCTCGCCGCGAGGATCCCCGCGGCGGCCGCGTCGCCCTCGGCCGCAGCCCGGCACAGCGTCGTGAGGGCCGCGTCGAGCTCCGCCGGCGTCGACGCCGGGGTGCCCGCCGGCAGCACGCCCCCCGCGACAGCCTCGGCGACGAGCGTCGCGGGGGCGGCGGAGACGCCGATGCACCCCCGCTGGCCGCAGTCGCACAGCGGGCCGTCGTTGTCGACCATCAGGTGGCCGACCTCGCCGGCGTTGCGCGACGATCCCGCGAGGAGCTCGCCGTCGTGCGCCACCGCCACGGCGACGCCGAAGCCCGTGTAGAAGAAGAGGGACGTGCCGCGCAGCATCCGGTTGCCGCGCCACAGCTCCGCCACCATCGCCGCCGACACGTCCTTGTCCAGCACGACGTCGAAGCCCGTCGCGGCGGCCAGCAGGTCGCGCACCGGCACCTCCTCCCAGCCGTCCAGGAGCGGCGGGCGGATCACCGCACCGGCGGCGAGGTCCACCGGCCCCGGCGCCGCCACCCCCAGACCCAGGACGGCAGAGCGCTCGACGCCGGCCCGGTCGAGCATCGCTCCGGCCGCCGCGGCGACGGCCCCGGCCACGGCCTCAGGACCGGCCGGCGTCGGCTCGACGACCTTCTCCACCGTGCGTCCGTCGAGGTCCACGAGCACCGACGTCACCACCACCGGGTCGATGTGCACGCCCAGCGCGTAGGCCCCCTGCGGCTCGAGGTAGAGCATCGTGCGGGGCTTGCCCCGGCCCTCGGCCCGGCGCTCCCCCTCGACGACGTACCCCAGCGCGATGAGCCGCGCCACGATGTTCGACACCGCCTGGAGGGACAGCCCGGTGCTCGCCGCGAGCTCGCTGCGGCTCGTGCCGTCGGGCGCGCGCCGCACCTGGTCGAGCACGACCATCTGGTTGAAGTCGCCCACCCGCGGCAGGTTGGTCCCGCGTCGCACCGTGTCCTCACCTCGCCCGTCCGACTGGTCGCAGCGTAGACGTCCGGCGCGGGGAAACGTTCTCCACGGCCGCCTGCCGGCCCGCTACAGTGCAGCCCGACACCGCGCCGCCGCGGTGGCCCCGCAGGAAGTCCCCGGAGGAACCCGATGGCCCAGTTCGACCTGCCCGTCGCCGAGCTCGAGGCGTACGTGCCCGAGATCGACGAGCCCGCCGACTTCGACGCGTTCTGGGAGCAGACCCTCGTCGAGTCCCGCGCGCACGACGACGCACCGACGTTGGAGCGCGCGGACACCGGCCTCACGGAGCTCGTCGTGGACGACGTGACGTTCCCGGGCTTCGACGGGCAGCCGGTCAAGGCATGGCTCACGCGCCCCGCGCGCCACGACGCCGCGGCCGACGGCCCCCTGCCGGCGGTCGTCGAGTTCGTCGGCTACGGCGGCGGGCGCGGGCTGGCGCACGACCACCTGGGCCTCGCCGCCGCGGGCTACGCGCACCTCGTCATGGACACCCGCGGCCAGGGCTCGGGCTGGGGCCACGGCGGCGACACCCCCGACCCGGTGGGCAGCGGCCCCGCCTCCCCCGGCTTCATGACGCGCGGCGTCCTCGACCCGCACGAGCACTACTACCGGCGCGTCTTCACCGACGGCGTGCGCGCCGTGGACGCCGCGCGCCGCGTCGAGGGGATCGACCCCGCGCGTATCGCCGTCGCCGGCACGAGCCAGGGCGGCGGCATCGCGATCGCCGTCGCCGGCCTGGTGCCCGACGTCGCCGCCGCCGTGCCCGACGTGCCGTTCCTGTGCCACTACCGCCGCGCCGTACAGATCTCCGACGCGTTCCCGTACGGCGAGATCACGCAGTACCTGTCCGTGCACCGCGAGCACGAGGACGCCGTCTGGCGCACGTTCTCCTACCTCGACGGCGTCTCGTTCGCCCGCCGCGCCCGCGCGGCCGCGCTGTTCTCGACCGCCCTGCGCGACGACGTCTGCCCGCCGTCCACGGTCTACGCCGCGTACAACCAGTGGGGCGCGCTGGGCGAGACCGCACCGGACACGGCGATCGACGTCTACCCCCACAACCGCCACGAGGGCGGCCAGGGCTACCGCTTCGCCCCGACCCTCGCCTGGCTGGCCAAGCACCTCTGATGCCGAGGCACTAGGGAAGCAGGCGGGCGCCGTGCGCGGGGCCGGAGGTGCACCACACGGAGTCGGCGACGCCCTCCGCGGTCCAGGACGCGGCGACCGCCAGCGCGTGCTGGCGCGACCGGGCGAGCGCCGCGACGGTCGGGCCGGAGCCGGAGACGAACGCCCCCAGGGCGCCGGCCTCCCGCGCGACGGCGATGGTGCGCTCCAGCTCGGGGCGCAGGGAGAGCGCCGCGGCCTCGAGGTCGTTGTGCAGGGCGGGCCCGAGGGCATGGGCGTCGCCGGCGCGCAGCGCCTGCATCAGCCCGGTGTCCTCGCCGAGCCCCGGCTCGTCGGCGGCGCCGTCCGGGCCGGCCAGCTCGTCGAACCGGCCGTAGACGGCCGGCGTCGACAGACCCTCGGCCTGGGCGGCGAACACCCAGTGGAACTCGCCGCGGGTCATGGCGGGCGTCAGCAGGTGGCCGCGCCCGGTCCCGACGGCGGTGTGCCCCAGCAGGGCGAAGGGGACGTCCGAGCCGAGATCCGCGGCGAGCGTCGCCAGGTCGTCGCGGCTCAGACCGGTCTGCCACAGCGCGTCGCAGGCCACCAGGGTGGCCGCGGCGTCCGCGGAGCCGCCCGCCATGCCCCCGGCGACGGGCACGCCCTTGGCCAGGTGCAGCGCCACGTCCGGCGCCACGCCGACCCGGGTCGCCAGGGCCTCGGCGGCACGCCAGGCGAGGTTCGTCCCGTCGACGGGCACGAGCTCGGCCTGCGGGCCGTCCACGGTGATCGTCACGCCGGCGCCCTCCGGCACCTGCGTGGCGGTCACCTCCTCGTAGAGCGCCACGGCCTGGAAGATCGTCGACAGCGGGTGGTATCCGTCGGCCTGCCGCGCGCCGACGCGCAGCGACAGGTTGACCTTGCCGGGCGCGCGGACCCGGACGGACGGCGACGGGGCGGCGGCGAGATGCGTCACGCGTCCACCGTGCCCGCCGCGACCGGAAGCTGCTCGGCGATCCGCGCGAAGTCCGTGACCTCGAGGCGCTCGCCACGCAGGCCGGGGTCGACGCCCGCGGCGCGCAGCGCCTCCTCGGCGGCGGCGCCGGAGCCGAACGTGCCGGACAGGGCGGCGCGCAGCGTCTTGCGGCGCTGGGCGAACGCGGCGTCGACGACGGCGAAGACCTGCTCGCGCGTCGCGGTCGTGACGGGGGGCTCGCGCTTCTCCAGCGCCACGAGGGCGGAGTCCACGTTGGGCTCCGGCCAGAACACGTGCCGGCTGACGTTCAACGACCGGCGCGCGTCGGCGTACCAGGCGGCCTTCACCGACGGCACGCCGTACGTGCGCGACCCGGGGCCGGCGGCGAGCCGGTCGGCCACCTCGGCCTGCACCATGACGAGCACGCGCTCCAGGCTCGGGAACCGCTGCAGGAACGTGAGCAGCACCGGCACGGCCACGTTGTAGGGCAGGTTCGCGACGAGCGCCGTCGGCGCCTCGCCCGGCAGCTCGGTGACCTCGAGGGCGTCGGCGGGCACCACCTCGAAGTCGGCGGCGGGGGCGTGCTCGCGCACCGTCTCGGAGATCTGGCCCGCCAGCACCGGGTCGATCTCGACCGCGACGACGGAGGCCCCGGCCTCCAGCAGGCCGAGGGTCAGCGACCCCAGCCCGGGGCCGATCTCCACGACCCGCTCCCCCGGTCGCAGCCCGGCCGCGCGGACGATCTTGCGCACCGTGCCGCCGTCGTGCACGAAGTTCTGCCCGAGCTGCTTGGTGGGGCGGACGCCGAGGCGCCCTGCCAGCTCGCGGATCTCCGCAGGGCCGAGCAGGGCGCCAGGGGTGTTCGTCATGGGGGCGAGTCTATTCGTCGGCCCGCGGCCGACGACTCAGGACGGGCGGCTCAGTACCAGCCCACCGACTGCGAGTGGCCCCACGCGCCGCACGGCGTGCCGTACACGTCCGCGATGTAGCCGAGGCCCCACTCGATCTGGGTGGCGGGGTTGGTCTGCCAGTCGGAGCCGGCCGAGGCCATCTTCGAGCCGGGCAGCGACTGCGGGATGCCGTAGGCGCCGGACGACGGGTTGGCCGCCGAGGCGTTCCAGCCCGACTCCTTCGTCCACAGCGACTCGAGGCAGGTCCACTCCGAGCCGCTCCAGCCGCGCGCGGCGGCCATCTGCTTGCCCATCGACCGGGTGGAGCCGGAGTAGGACGGCGTCTTCGGCTCGGGCTCCGGGCGCTCCTTGGTGCCCTTCACCAGCACGCGGGTCACGGGCTTGGTGGTGACCTCGTCCGAGACCTTGGTCTTCTTCACGACCTTGCCGTCGACCGTGGTGACCTGGTGGACGATCGTGCGCTCGCCGTCCTTGCCCTTCTTCACGACCTTCGCGTCGGCGTCGGAGTACCGGTCGGCGGACTTCTTGGTCGTGGTCTTGTGGTCGACGGCCTTGGTGGTCGTGACCTTCTTGGTCTCGACGCGCTGCACGACGACGGCCACCTGCGGCGTGGCGACCTCGGTCGCGGCCGCGGGGGTGTCGGAGGCGGGGGTCTCGGAGGCGGCGACCTGCTCGGTCTGCGCGCCGTCCTTCTCGGCCTGCTTCTCGGCCTGCTTCTTCTCGTCCGCGACGGCGGCGGCGACGTGCTTCTTCACCTCGCCGTTGGCGGCGTCGGTGACGTGCACGCGGTCGCGCTTCCCGAGCTCCACGTCCGCCTCGGCCAGCACGGCCTCGACGTCCTCCGCGTCCTCGACCACGTCGGTCGTGCCGTCGTGCACCACGGCCACCGGGCCGTCGGTGTCGACGTCCACGGGCAGCGAGGCCCGCTCGCCGTCGCGGGAGGCGACGATGCGCACGTCGCCGCCGCGGGCGGTGAGGGTGTCGAGCGCCTCGTCGGCGTCGAGGGCGGTGACCCACGCGTCGGTGTCCTCGCCGTCCACCTGCAGGCTGAGCTCCTTGCCGGAGCGCACGACGACGTCGGAGCCGTCCTCGAGCGCGGCGTCGGCGGCCGGGGTCACGAGGTCGCGGTCGCCGACGACGACGCCCTGCGAGGTGAGCAGGTCGTCGACGGAGCCGGAGTAGGACGTCACGGTCTTGACGTCGCCGTCCACGTCGAGCGTGACGGTCTTGCGGGCGTCCGCGTACGCGACGGCGCCACCGGCGACGGCGACCGCGGCGGCGGTCGCCGCGGCCAGGAACGGCCAGCGGCGGCGGCTGCGGGTCGTGGCGGGAGCGACGGTGTCGGCGTCCGGCACGGCGGGCACGGGAGAGGTCTGGGGAGAGCGGGTCACGAGAGTCCAGTCGTCGTGCTGTCCGGGCACGGTGGCCGGCGGCGGGCCGGCGGCCCGTCACGCACCGGGGCGGCGCGCTCGCGCCTCGCTCCCGGCCCCGCGCCCGAGGGCGCCGAGTTCCGACCCACCGATCCGGCGGTTCAGGGGCCCGCGTCGCATACACCTGTCGAGCACGGCTCGCACGCGGGACACCCGACCGTAACCGATTCGTTATCGGAGACCTAATTCGTCGGCGGCGTCGTGACGAGACCCACAGCCCGCCCGGGGCGCAGGGAGCCCCGACGCAGGACCGCCC
>NZ_JBHXAW010000225.1:0-7493 GCF_042726645.1 Isoptericola sp. NPDC060257 | reverse complement strand
CACCCACCGGGTGCGGCGCCCTTCGCGCGTCCCGCGGCCCTGCGGCGGACCTGCGGGCGGGGTGAGCGGGAGACGAGCTCCGCCTCGCACGAGAACCGGGGCTGATCGCCCGCTCGCAGCGGGGCGAAGTCAGCCGCGGCGGGAGCGGGCGATCGTCAGCACGGCCTTCTCGACGGCGTAGACCGGGTCGCGGCCGCCGCCCTTGACGTCGGCATCGGCCTGGGCGACGGCGCCGATGGCGGTCGCGAGCCCCTCGGGGGTCCAGCGGGTGAGGTCCCGCTGGGCGTTGCGCACCTGCCAGTCCTGCAACCCCAGCTGCCGCGCGGTGGCCGCGCCGCCGCGGATGGCCGCGACCCGCGCCAGGGTGCGCAGGCGCAGCGCGAGGGCCGCCACGATCGGCACCGGGTCGGCGCCCGTCGCCAGGGCGTGGCGCAGGAGGGCGACCGCTCCTCCCGTGTCCCCCGCGACCGCGGCGTCCGCGACCTTGAACCCCGTCGCCTCGACCCGGCCGCCGTAGTACCGGTCGACGACGGCCTCGCTGATGGTGCCGGTCGTGTCCGCGACGAGCTGCGAGCAGGCGGACGCGAGCTCGCGCAGGTCCGTGCCCAGCGCGTCGACGAGCGCCCGGACCGCCGCGGCGTCCGCCCGGCGGCGTGCGGCGCGGAACTCGGCCGTCACGAACTGGACCTTGTCGGCGTCCTTGGAGATCGGCTCGCACTCGAGGACGGGGGCGCCGCTGGCGACGATCGCGTCGAGCATCTTCTTGCCCCGCTGCCCACCCCCGTGCACCACCACGACGACCGTCTCCGGGTCGGGCGCCGCGACGTACGCGACCACGTCCGCGACGAGGTCCTCGGTGGCCGCCTCGGCACCCCGCACGACGACGACGCTCGGCTCGCCGAACAGCGACGGGCTCGCCGCGACGGACAGCTGGCCGGCGGCGTACGTGCCGCCGTCGAGCTCGGCCTTCTCGGTGGTGGCGTCGCGCTCGCGCGCCAGGCCGACGACGCCGTCCACCGCCCGTTCGGCGAGCAGCCCCTCCGGCCCGCGCACCAGGAGGACCGGCGCCAGCGTGGGGTCGTCCCACGACCGGCTGTTCGCCGACGACCTCCCCTTGCGGGCGGGACGGGACTGTCGGGACGTGGAGGCTGCGGGCACGCCCCCAGCCTGCCACGAACCGCCGACTCCCCTGCTCACCCCTGCATCACCTCCCGTCCATGCCCCGTGCCGTACCCGGTCGGTCCACGGTGGCCCCGTCAGCCGCACGCCAGACCGATCTCCTGCCCTCGGACGACGAGCGCCGCGGTGCCGCACTCGTCGGTCCGCACCAGCGCGGACCCCACGGACGCGTAGAGCGCGAGCGCGTCGTCGGTCGGGTGCCCGTAGGTGTTGTCGGCGCCGACGCTCACCAGCGTGACGCGCGGCGACAGGTGCCCCGCGAGCGCAGCGGACTGCGAGCGCGACCCGTGGTGGGCCATCTTCACCACGTCGACGTCGGCCGCGCTCCCGGTCGCGGCGAGGTCGGCGGCGAGGGAGTCCTGCGCGCCCTCCTCCAGGTCGCCGAGCACGACGACGTCGAGCCCGCCTGCCGTGCGCAGCTCGAGGGCCACGCTGGCGTCGTTCACGCCGTCGCCCTCGTCCCCGCCGCCCGAGCCGGCGGCGTGGGAGCCCTCGGCGCGGGGCCCGCCCGACGCCGCCAGCACCCGCCATGTCGCCGAGCCCGCCGTCCCGCCGTCGCCGACGGCCGCCGCACGGACCGGCACGCCGGCCGCCCCGAGGCTGGACCGCACGGCGGACGCCTGGCCCTCCGGCGCGTCCAGCGGCGAGACGAGCGCGGCCGTGACCGCGCGGCCGCGCAGCACGGCGGCGAGCCCGCCCACGTGGTCGGCGTGGAAGTGGCTGAGCACGAGCAGGTCCACGGTCGAGACGCCGAGCCGGTCGAGGCACCGACCGGCCGCCTCGCCGTCGGGGCCGACGTCCACCACCACCGCCGAGGTCGGGCCGGTGCGCACCGCGAGCGAGTCGCCCTGTCCGACGTCGCAGGCGGCCACCTGCCAGTCGTCCGGCACGGCATGACCGGCGCCGGCGAGCCGGGGCACCGCGACCACGAGGGCCGCGAGCAGCGCGGCGCCGGCCAGCCCGGCGACCGTAGCCGTCCGCGCGCGCCCGTGCCGTACCGCCGCCCGCCTGACCCGCCGCCGCACCCGGCGCACGGCGCGCGGCGCTGCCTCCCGCCACTCGCGCCGCCAGCCCTCGCCGGGCGGCCGACGCAGCACGAGCGCGAGGACCGCGACCGTGAGCAGCGTCAGCGCCGCCACCCCGAGCGGCCCGGCGGGCCAGGGCAGGCGCGCGCCCGGCACGGCGGCGAAGGTCTGGGCCACGCCCGCGATCCACCCCGTCGACAGGCCCGCCAGCCACGCGACGGGCAGTGCGACCCCCGGCGCCCACGGGGCGGCCGACGTGGCCACGAGCCCGAGCACGGTGGCCGGCACCAGCGCGGGGGTCGCGAGCAGGTTCGCCGGCACGGACATCAGCGGCACATGCGGGTCGAGGAGGAGCAGCACCGGCCCGCACGCGGCCGGGGCGGCCCACGGGCCCGCGCGCGCCACCGCGCGCGCACGGCCGGTCCACGGCGCGAGCCGGCGGGCGAGCGGTCCCGCCAGGAGCACGAGGCCGGCCGTCGCCGCGCAGGACAGGACGAACCCGTAGGACCGCGCGAGCCACGGGTCGACGACGAGCAGCACGGTCGCCGCCGCGGCGAGGGCCGGCGCGCCCGAGGACGGCCGCCCCAGTGCGAGCGCGAGGAGCGCGGCGGCGCACGTCCACGCGGCCCGGAGCACGCTGGGCTCGGGCCGGACGAGCAGGACGAACGCCGTCGCGGCGACCGCGACGACGCCGACGCGCACGGCGCGCGGGGCCCGCGCCAGCGCGCACAAGGCGGTGAGCGCGGCGACCACGATCGCGAAGTGCCCCCCGGAGACCGCGGTGACGTGGGTGAGGCTCGTGACCCGCATCGCCTCGTCGACGACGTCGGGCACGCGGCTCGTGTCGCCGACGGCGACGCCCGGCACCAGGCCACGGGCCTGGGCGGACAGGGGGTCGGTGACGTCCAGCAGCGCCGACCGCATCGTGTGCGTCGCCCGCAGCAGGGCCGTCGGCGGCGCACGCTCGGCCACCGGCCCCGCCGCCGTGAGCCGGGCGAGCGGGCCGTCACCCGCGTCGACGGGGCGCAGCACCCCGGAGACGGCGACGGACGCCCCGTAGCGTGGGGCCGCTCTGTCCGCGGTGACCTCGACGAGCCCCGCGGTGGACGACACGATCCCGCGCGCCGTCACCTGCCGCACGGCCACCTGCCAGCGCTCGCCGTCGCCGAACACGGCGGGCCTCGGCTCCGACACGACGCGACCGACCAGCTCGGCGTGCGCGCCCTGCCCGACCAGCGACCGCAGGGGCGCCTGCCGTGCCACCTGGGCGTGCGCCCCGAGCGACACGGCAGCGAGGCAGGCCAGCGCGACGACGACGTGCAGACCGGCGGACCGCGCACCGCCCTGCCGGCGCCGGTCCGCCCCCGTGGGCGCCGCCTCGCTCCCGCGGGTGCCCTGCGACCGCCACCGGTCCGACGGCGCCCACCGGGCGGGACGCGCCGCGACGACAGCGACCCCTGCGACGACAGCGGCGAGGGCCGCACCGACGGCCACCGTCCGGGCCCAGCCCAGCATCGGCCCCGTGAGCGCCCAGGCGGCGGCCCACGACACCAGGGCGGCCGGCGCGAGGCGCAGGTCGACACGCCGCGTCGGCGGCGACGCCAGGGTCCGTCGCGCGGCCGGTCCGGTCGCCGGGACCGATCCCGGCACCGCGTCGACAGACCCGCCGGGGGCGTCCGACCGGACGAGCGGCGTCACAGCGTGACCAGGTCGCGGACCTGTCCGAGGACGGACGGCCCGATCCCGGACACCTCGTCGAGCTCGTCGACGCTGGTGAACGGCCCGTTCTCGTCGCGCCACGTGACGATCCGCTCCGCCAGCGCGGGTCCGATGCCGGGCAGCTCCTCGAGGTCCGCCGCTCCCGCGGAGTTGAGGTTCACGGCACCGCCCGCCGACGCGTCGGCCCCGCCTCCGGTCCCGTCCTCGCCGGCCCCGTCGGGCGCGCCGTCTGCCGACGCGACCTGTTCCCCCGGTCTCGGCACGCGGATCTGCTCGCCGTCGACGACGGCCCGCGCCAGGTTCAGCGCGGCGGCGTCGGCGCGGCGGGTCGTGCCACCGGCGGCTGCCACGGCGTCCGCCACCCGGGCGCCGGCGGGGACCGTGACCAGGCCGGGCTCGCGCACCTCGCCCACGACGTGGACGACCACGGTGCCCGGCGCCGGCGTCTCGGGAGTCGCGGGCGCGCCTCCCCCGTCGAGGTCACCCGACCCGGCCGTGCCGGCTGTCGCGCCTGCTGCCCCGTCGGCCCCGTCGGTCCCGGCGGTCGGGCCGGCGGACGGCTGCGGCGGTCCGGCGGAGGCGCCGGACGGCGAGCTCGCGTCGGCGAGGGTGATGACGTCGTCGGGCCGTGCGGTCGCGACCACCGCGACGACGACGGCCACGAGCAGGACGGCGACGGAGGCCACGACGGCCGCACGCAGCCCGATCGACCAGCGGCGCGGACCACCGCCGTCGTCGTGCCCGTCGACGGGGTGCCCGTGCGCCGCCGTGTACGCGGCGGCGACGTGCCGCGCCGACCGGCGGGCGCGCAGGCGGTCGACGAGCTCGTCCTCGTCGCCCGTCGCGCCCCACGGCGCCGGGCCGACCGGAGGCTCGCCGACGGGGCCGGCCCACGCATCGTGGCCAGGATCGTGACCACGGTCGTGACCACTGTCCCCGCCGGCGTCCTCGCGCAGGGCGTGCCAGGCACGCAGCCGTGCGGCGGCCTCGTCGAGAGCCCGGTCCGGCCCCCGCTCGGAGGCGCCCCGCCAGTCGTCGCCCTCCCCCGGAGCACGAGTGAGGGGCGGCGCGGTGTCAGGCGGCGAGACGGCGGCCGGTGGCGGGGCGTCGGTTCCGCCGTGGTCGTGGGGCAGCGTGGTGGTCACGCCGCGACGCTAGGGTCACCGGCCTCCCCGGCGGCCGCCGCCAGCGGTGGCCTGTGGACGGCACGCGCCTGGGGGCAGCCTCCTCAGCGCACGGCGCCGCGGGGGCGTCCGCCCAGCTCGGCGACGACGACGGCGAGAGCGCCCGTCCCGACGTGGGCGCCGAGCACCGCGCTCACCGGCGTCACGACCGGCTCGGCCCCGGTCTCCGCGGCCAGCCGCGCCGCGAGCTCGCCGGCCCGCTCGGGCACGCCCAGGTGGTGCACGGCCACGCCCGGTCTCTCGCACGTCTCGGCGCGCCGCACCGCCACCTCCACCAGCCGGTCGGTCGCCGCGCGACGCGTCCGGACGCGCTGCGTCATCTCGATCACGCCGTCGCGCATGCCGAGGATGGGCCGCACGCCGAGGGCCGTTCCGAGCGCGGCCGCCGGGGCGGACAGCCGCCCGCCGCGGCGCAGGTGGTCGAGCGAGTCGACGAGGAACACGGTCGTGCTCGACTCCGCGACCTGCCGCGCGCGAGCGGCGACCGTCGCGGCGTCGTGCCCCTCGGCGGCGCACCGTGCCGCCTCCAGCGCCGCGAACCCGAGGGCCATCGCGACCGTCCGGGAGTCGACCGCCTGCACCGGGATCATGGCGCGCTGCCCGGCGCCCGCCGCGACCTCGACGGTGCCGGACAGCGCCCCCGACAGGTGGACGCCGACGACCGCCCGCGCGCCGTCGGCGGCGAGGTCGCGGTAGACGCCGGCGAACTCGGCCGGCGTGGGCTGCGAGGTGCTCAGCCGCTCGCCGGCGGCGATGCGCGCGGCCACCTCCTCGGGCGTGACGTCGACGCCCTCGCGCCACGACTCGTCCCCCGCCACGACGAGCAGCGGGACGACGACGGGCGCGAGCGCGCCGTCGTCCGTGGCGGGCAGGCAGGCGGTCGAGTCGGTGACGACGCGGACCGCGCCACGCTCGACAGGGAGATCGGAGGGCATCGCCGGGAGTCTACCGACGCCGCCCGGGACGGCCCGGGCGGCGCGGTCGTCACTCGTGGTCGTGCGCCTCGTGGTCGTGCGCCTCGTCGTCGTGCGCCTCGTGGTCGTGCTCGTCGGTGCCGCTCGCCTCCACGTCGCCCGAGACCCCGGAGATCTCGTTCGGCGCGACGTCCAGCTGGACGGACTTCCAGACCTCGCCGGACTCCACGTCCACCGCGTGCACGGACTTCGTCGCCGGGTCGGTGACGTACACGGACCCGTCCAGCGCGAGCACCGCGGGGCGCGGCTCCTGCCACTCGACCGGCTCCTCCCAGGCGTCGATCACCGGGATCGAGGTCGTGAGCTTCCCGCTCTCCGGGTCGATGACGTGCAGGGAACCGTCGGTGCCCAGCACGAGCGCCTCGCCGTCGGCACCGCGGGCCAGGGACCGGAACGTGTAGCTCGAGGGCAGGTCGACCAGCGACAGGTCCCCGCTGCGCGTGTCGACGAGCGAGACGCGCGTGGGCCGCTCCAGCTCGGCGTCGGGGTCCGTCTTGTAGTCGCCGAGCACGACGGGCGACTCCTCGGAGCCGGCCTGGTTGCCGATGCGACCGTAGGCGTCGGGCGCCTGCACCTTGGTGAGCTTGCCGTCCGCGTAGACGAGGACGCCGTCCTCGCAGCCCACGACGACGGCCTCGTCGGCCGCGACCGCCTCGCCGTGCACGCCCGGGCAGTCGTCGCTCGCCGCGATCTCCTGGTCGTCGGCGTCCAGGACGCGCACTCCTGAGCGCGACTCCTCGGTGCCCTCGGTGACGAGGAGCGAGTCGTCCCCGAGCTCGACCGCGACGCCGTGGTGCGCCGACGGCGTCGTGAGCTCTCGGGCGGGAGCCTCGCCCTCGGCCACGTGGGCGGAGTCGAGCACGCGGACCTGGCCGGTCCCGTCGTCGAACAGGACCGTGCGGCCGCCGTGCACGACGACGTGACCGGGCTCCTCGGCGGCGTAGGTGACGTCGGTGAGGCGTGGCTCGGACGTCCAGTAGTGGTGGTGGTCGCCGTGCGCCTCCGCCCATGCGCCGAGGTCCAGGGCGCGGAACCCGCCGGTGGTGGACGCCAGCAGGTGGCGGCCGTCGCCTGCGGGGTTGAGGCGGGTGAAGCCCTCGAGCGGCAGGTCGGCGACCTGCTCCAGCGTCTGGGCGTCGAGGACGACGACGCCGCCGTCGTAGGTGAGCGCGACGCGTGCGGTCGCGGCGGCGGCCTCGGTGGCCTGGGCGGTCTCGGCGCTGGAGGGCTGGTCGGAGGACCCCGCCGACCCGGCACCGTCGGCCGGGTCCGCGGACGCGCAGCCCGCCAGCGCGAGAGGGACCGCGAGGGCGAGGAGGCCCGCGGCGGACTGTCGGCCCCGGCGGGCGGGGCGGGTGGTGCGGGTGAGGGCAGGCATGCGTCTTTCTCCAGGTCGGGGCAGCACGAAGAAT
>NZ_JBHXAW010000224.1:0-7589 GCF_042726645.1 Isoptericola sp. NPDC060257 | reverse complement strand
CGATGCGTTGCCGGGGGGTCAGTCCGTGGAGGCCGCCGTCGGGGCGGTCTTCGCCGACTGCGGGGTCACCGGGCTGACCGGGGACGCCGCGGTCTGCGCGGTCGGGGCCGTCTGAGCGGTCTGCGCGGTCTGGGTGGACGGCGCCGTGTTCGCGGTCTGCGTCGTGGGCGTCGTCGTCGGCGTGGCGACCGAGCCCGCCGTCACGGTGGTGATGGACGTGCCGTTCTGCACCGCCGCGGGCGACGGGCTCGCGGACGACGCCGTGGCCGACGCCGTCGACGAGGCCCCGTCGTCGCCCACCTGGACGGCGTCGGCCACGACCGCGTCGCTCGGCGTGCGGTCGAACGTGCCCTGGGCCGCGGCGACGCCGGCCCCCAGGCCGACCGCGCCCAGCGCGCCGGTGACGATCCATGCGCTGCGTGCCTTCATGGTGCTGCTCCTTCGTCGGTGCGGGTGGTGCGTGGTTCCCGGCGGGCTTCTCCCGCCGACTGGTTCCCAGCCTCCGAGGCCACCGTGAGAGGGCCGGGAGGCGTGGATGAGAGGGTTCTCAGACTGCGGCCGCGTCCGTGGCGAGGCGCTCGGCGACGTCGAGGAGCGCCCCGGCGGCCGCCGCGTCCTCGGCACCCGCGGCGAGCGAGACGACGACGGACGCCGCCCGGGCGCGGAGCAGGGTCGGCTCCACCGCGCGGCCGAAGACGTCGAGGCAGCGGTCCACCAGCCCGCCCACGCCCGCGTACGCGGCCGGGTCGAGCGAGGGCAGCACCGCCAGGTGGGCGACGGCGCACGCCAGGTCGTCGACGAGGTGCCCCGGGCCGAGCGTGTCGACGTCGAGCACGGCTCCGACGCGCGGGTGGTCCCCGGCGCCGACGACGGGCTCCAGCAGCAGGTTGGCGGCGTGCAGGTCGCCGTGCGTCACCACGAGCGGGCCGGGGTCGCCCGCGGCGACGACGGTGCCGATCGCCTCGCGCAGCGCGGCGAGCCGGGCGGCGTCGACCCCGTGCACGATGGCGAGCGCGCCGAGGTAGTGGGCCGACCGGTCGGCCCAGGCCGGGCGGCGCGGCAGGGCGAGGCCTGCGCGCGGCAGCGAGGTCGCGACCCGCAGCAGCTCCGCCGGGTCGACGCACGCGGGCTGGTCGGCGGCAGGCGTGCGCGCGACGAGCTCCGCGACGGACTCCCCCGGCACCTCGTCGAGCAGGACGACGCCGTCGGCGGACCAGTACCGGACCCGCGGCGCGGCCACGCCGCCCGGACGCGCGGCGAAGAGCGCGTGCCGCCGCACGAGATCGTCGACGCGCGCCGGACGCACGACCTTGACGTACGCGGCGCCGTCGGCGGTGCGCGCCCGCAGCACGGCCCGGCGCAGCGGCCGGTACGTGACCGTCTCCAGGGACAGCAGCGGGGCGTGGGCGCCCGCCGCCCGCAGCCGCTCCGCGACCCGGTCGGGCGTGCTGCCCGCCGCCAGACCGGGCAGTGCCGGGTCGTGCGGGTGGCGCCACACGTGCACCGAGCGCCCGCCGTCGTCGAGGCGCACGACGCCGGGGCCGAGGCCGCCGTCCCGGTCGGCACGGTCGGCACGGTCGGCACCGTCGGTACGGTCCCGGTGGTCGCCGCGGGCGCGGCGGAACGCGGACGCGCGGGCGCTCGTCGCGAACAGGTGCTCCGGCCCGCGGATCGTGCGGCCGCCGACCTCGCGCCCCGCCACGACGTCGTACGCCACGGTCACCTCGGCCCCGGGGCGCGCGTGCACCTGCCGCACCGACCACGACTCGAGCGTGGCGCCGTCGGCCGCGAGCGCCGCGCCCAGGACGCCCTCCGCCTCGTCACCGGTGAGCAGGTCGAGCCAGGCGCGGTGGTCCGCGGGCCGGGTCGGGGCGGGGCTGGTCGGGGCGGGGCTGGTCGGCACGTCGCCATCCGAGCGGTCGCGCGCGTGACCGCGGTGAGACGTCGATGAGAGGACTCTCATCCGCCCGGGCCGGCCGGACGGTGCGGCCCCGATCCGGGGGACCGGTCGGAGGGAGTGGTCAGAGGGAGACGTCGTCGAGCCCGAGCCACGCGGCGAGGTCCGCGAGCTCGGCACGCACCGCCTGCGACACGTCGGGGTCGAACGGCAGATCCTCGTGGATCGCGTCCACCCGGAGCACGCCCGCCTCCCGGTCGGCGGTGGCGTCGACCTTGCCGACGAACCGGTCCCCGTGCAGCACGGGCAGCGCGAAGTAGCCCCAGCGGCGCCGGTCGCGCGGCTTGTACATCTCGAGCACGTAGTCGAAGTCGAAGACCTCCAGCAGCCGGACGCGGTCGTGCACGAGGGCGTCGAACGGCGAGAGCACCGCGGTGCGCCCCTCGAACGGCTGGTCGACGGCGTCGAGGGCCGCCGGGTCCACGAGCCACGTCCGCTCGGTGCCCTCCACCGTGGCCGGCGTGCCCGCCAGGTCCACGTAGTCCTCGTCCCCCGGCAGACCGGGCAGCCGGGCCTGAGTGATCCCCCGCGCCCGCACGCGGCGCGCGACCCGTGCGCGCGCCGCCTCCGGGCGCGGCAGCTGCTCGACGTCCGGGTACACGCGCTCGGCCAGGTCCCACAGCCGGTCGCGGCCCCTCCGCCCGCAGACGGCGACGTCGCCGTGCAGGCTCGCGAACTCCAGCATCTGCGTGACGTTGCGGTGCCCGGTCCAGCCGGAGGAGCGCCAGGGCCGCACGCTGGTGTCCGGGACGTCGCGGGCGACGAGCGGCCCCTCGGCCTCGAGCAGGCGCAGGACGTCGTCGAGGAACGGCGCGTTGTCGTGGAACCAGCTCGAGCGCCAGTCCCCGAACGGCCACCGGCGCATCTGCTCGAGGTACAGCGGCAGGTCCTCCGTCGGCCGCACCGTGCCGCCGAGGCGGAAGAGCATCCGGTCGGCGAGCGCGTCCTCGACGGCGCCGGGCCACGTCGCGCGGCCGAGCCTCGACCACGGCACGAGGTCGACGGCGGGTGCGACGACCGCGGTCGGGTCGACCGGGAGCACCATCAGGTGGTCGACCGTCGCGAGGAGGTCGTCCGGGCGGTGGGCGTCGAGCAGCTGGGCTCGCACCGCGATGCGGCGGGCCTGGTCTCGCGTCAGCCGTACGGGCGCGCCCGCGGCTCGGTCGGTGACCACGCGACGACGGTAGCGCCGGGCCCCGACACCCGGGCGGCTACCCTCGGACGTCCGTCACGGCCGCCGCGACGGACCTGCCCGCGGCGACCACCTGGTCGAGCACGGCGAGGGTCGCCGGCCCGGGCGCGCCGCCGGTCGTGCGGTGCCGGGCGACGATCTGTCGCGTCCCCAGCCCCGGCAGCGCGACGACCTGCACGGCGTCGGGCAGGAGGTCCCCCGCCGCGAGCGCCGGGACGACGGCGACGCCGAGGTCGGCGGCGACCAGCGCGAGGGCGACCGCGTAGTCGTCGTACCGGTGCGTCAGCGGCGTCGTCGCCCCCGAGGCGGCGTGCGCGCGCTGCACCGCGCGGTCGGCGGCGTGCCCCGGTTCCGCCCCGAGCCAGGTGGCGTGCCGCAGGTCGGTCAGCCGCTCGGGCGCGGGGCGGTCGGCGGGCAGCACGACCAGCCACGGCTCGTCCAGGACCGGCACGTCGCGCATCCCCGCGGGGGTGGTCCGCCCGATGGCGCTCTCGGTCTCGGTGAGGATCAGGTCGAGGTCGCCGCGGCGCAGGTCCCGCTGCGCGGCCTCCCCCTCCGTCTGGCACAGGTGGACGTCGAGACCGGGGGCGGTGCGCGCCAGCCGCCCGGCGAGGGGCGCGAGGAGGCCGCCGACCAGGGTGGGCGACGCCCCGACGACGACCGTCCCGCTCGGCTCGCCCGCGAGCTCCGCGAGGGCCCGACGCGTGTCGGTGAGCTCGGCCTCGATGCGCTCCGCCGCCGCGACGACCAGCCGGCCGGCGGGCGTGAGGACGGCCCCCGCCGGCTGCCGGTCCACGAGCCGCTGCCCGGACTCCGCCTCGAGGCGCGCCACCTGCTGCGAGACCGCCGACGGGGAGACGCCGAGCGCCTCGCCGGCGGCCACGATGCCGCCGTACCGGTGCACGGCGAGGAGGGTGGACAGCCGGCGCGGGTCCAGGTGCATCGGAGAACCGTGGTGCATCGGAAAATCTTAAGGCAGACCTCGGCGAACTTCGATTGATCTGCAGCACCGCTCCTGCGCACGATGGGCCGGTGCTGACGTCGACCCTCCCGCCCCGACCCGTACGCGGGCACGTCCCGGCCCGAGCCGGCGCCGCCCTCGTCGCGGCGGGCGCGCTGCTCTGGGGCACGGGCGGGGTCGCGGCCGCGACGATCGGCGCCCACAGCGCGATGCCACCCACCGCGGTCTCCGCGCTGCGCCTGCTCGGCGGCGGCCTGGCCGTGCTCGCGGTCACCGCGGCCACCGGGCAGCTCCGGCGCGTCCCCCGGACCCGGGCCTCCGCGCGGCACGTGGCGCTCACCGCCGTGCTCACCGCCGTCTTCGGGGCCGCCTACTTCCAGTCCGTCGCGCACGTGGGCGTCGCCGTCGCGACCGTGGTCGCCCTGGGCGCGGCGCCGCTGGTCGTGACGGCCCGCTCCGCCGTCCGCGCGCGCCGGCTCCCGCGCGTCACGGTGCTCGCGGCGCTCGCGACGTCCGTCGTCGGGCTCGCGCTCGTCAGCGGCGTGCACCCCGTCGCGGGCACGACCCGGGACCTGGCGTGGGGCCTCGCCCTCGCGCTCGTGGCCGCCGTCGCGTTCGCGGCGACGACCGTGGTCAACCGGCGCGTGCTGCCAGGGCTGGGCCCGGCCCCGCTGCTCGGGACGTCGTTCACGCTGGCGGGGCTCGTGTCGCTGCTGCCCGCAGCCGGTGCAGGCCTCGCCCTCGGCTCCCTCGACGCCACCGCGTGGTGGACGCTCGCCTTCCTCGCCCTCGTGCAGACCGCCGTCGGCTACCTGGCGTTCTACGCCGGGCTGCAGCGCGGCGTCGGCGCCACGTCGGCGGCGCTGCTCTCGCTGCTGGAGCCCGTGGGGGCCGCCGTCCTCGCGGTCGTCGTGCTGGGCGAGGCCCTGACGCCGGCGGCGGTGCTCGGCATCGCCCTGGTCCTCGGCGCCGTGCTGCTCGCCCGGGACCGGCCGGCGACGCCCCGGGTGGGTGCCCGCCCGGGGGCGGATGGTCCCCCGGGACGACCCGGTACGGCACCCCGGGCGGACGCGCGGGAGGGCGCCGCGGCGTAGCGTGCCGGGCATGGACCGCGGCCCGCTCGACCGGTGGCGCCCTCGGCTGTTCCTCGCGGTGGCGCTGGCCGTCGTCGTGACGGTCGGGACGTTCGGGGCGTCGCACTGGCAGCCCGGGGCGCGCGACGTCGACGCGCTGGGGCTGCTGCTCGCGCTCGTCGGGCCGGTCGTGCTCCTCACGCTGCCCCGGCGGCCGGTCCTCGCGGTGCTGCTCGCGGTCGGAGCCGTCGGCACGTACCTCGCGCTCGGCTACGCCTGGGGGCCGGCGCTGGGCGGCACGGTCGGCGTCCTGGTCATGGTGCTCCTCACCGGGCCCCCCGCCCGGGCGCGGGTCGTCGCCTGGTCGGGGGCGCTGCTGATGTGGGGCGTCGTGGTGGGCGCGGCCGCCCTGCGCGACGACGGCTCCCGCGTCGGCGGCCTGCTCGGCGGTGCCGCCTGGACCGCCGTCGCCCTGCTGGTCGCCACGGGCGTCCGCGAACGGCTGGCGCGGGCCGCCGCCTGGCGGGCCGCCCGCGCGGACCGGGAGCGGACCGCCGTCGCCACCGAGCGCCTCCGCATCGCTCGCGAGCTGCACGACGTGCTCGCCCACTCCCTGTCCGCGATCAACGTGCAGGCGGGCGTCGGCCTGCACCTCCTGGACCGCGACGTCGACCAGGCGCGCTCCGCGCTCGCGTCCATCAAGACCACGAGCCGCGACGCGCTCGACGAGGTGCGCGCCGTGCTCGGCGTCGTCCGCGGAGAGGGCGACGGCGTCACCCCGCCGACCGACGCCCCCGAGCCGCGCACGCCCACCTGGGACCTCGCCGCCCTCCCCCGCCTGGCGGAGCCGCTGCGGGCCCGCGGCGTGGCCGTGCGCTTCGACGTCGACCCGGCGCTGCGGCCGCCGGGGGCCGTCCCCGCGCACGTCGCGGGCGTGGCGTACCGCGTGGTGCAGGAGTCGCTCACCAACGTGGGCCGGCACGCGCCGCGGGCGCGGACCGTCGTCGTGCGCGTCGCCCGCGACGACGACCTGCTGCGCGTCACGGTGGACGACGACGGCGGCCCGGTCGGTGCGCACGACGGTGACGGCGCCGGCTACGGCCTGCGAGGCATGCGCGAGCGGGTCGAGGGCGCGGGCGGCGCGCTCGCCGCGGGGCCCGCCGCACGCGGGTTCGCCGTCGCCGCGACGATCCCGCTGCCCGCCGACCTGTCAGACGCTCAGCGTCCCCGGGCACCACGCACGTCTGACACCACGCAGGAGGACGCATGATCCGGGTGCTGCTCGCCGACGACCAGGCGCTGGTGCGCGGCGGCTTCCGCGCGCTGCTGGACGCCGAGGCCGACATGACCGTCGTGGGCGAGGCCGCGACCGGCGACGAGGCCGTGCGCCTCGCGCTGCAGCTGCGGCCCGACGTCGTGCTCATGGACGTGCGGATGCCCGGGGCGGACGGGCTGGAGGCGACCCGGCGCATCGTCGCCGACCCGGGTGCTGGCGGCGTGCACGTGGTGGTCGTGACGACGTTCGAGCTGGACGAGTACGTGGCCGAGGCCATCCGCGGCGGCGCGAGCGGCTTCCTCGTCAAGGACACGGAGCCCGCCGACCTCGTGCGCGCGGTGCGCGTGGCGGCGGCCGGCGATGCCCTGCTGTCCCCCGGCGTCACCCGTCGCCTGCTCGCCCGGGTCGCCGACGCCACCCGCGACGTGCCGCCGCCGCCCGGCCTCGACGACCTCACGGCCCGCGAGCGCGAGGTGCTCGTCGAGGTGGCCGGCGGCCTGTCCAACGACGACATCGCGCGCGCCCTCTACCTGTCCGAGTCGACCGTCAAGACGCACGTCTCCCGGGTGATGGCGAAGCTGGGTGCCCGCGACCGCGCGCAGCTCGTCGTCGCGGCGTACGAGGGCGGCGTCGTGCGCCCCGGCTGGACCGGCTGACCCGCGCCCCGCACGGGCACGCGGGCCCGCGCGGGCGGCACGACGGGACGACGCAGGTCGGTACGAGGGGCTGACGACGGAGCGCACCCCACCGGGCGACGGTGGTGGCGACGGGTTCGCACCGGGCGGGCCCACCGTCACGAGGAGTCCTCGATGCTCACCACCGCCACCGCGATCGCCGCCCCTGCGGTCGCCTCCGCAGCCGAGATGGGGCACCCGTACGCCGCCGGCGGCGGGCCGGGCTGGTGGATCGTCTTCCCGATCCTGTGGTTCCTGCTCTTCGCCACCGTCGTGTTCCTCGTCGCCCGCCGCGCGCGGCGGTACGGCCCGCCGTGGGCCCGTGGCGGTGCGGGCGGCGTCGACGTCCTGGGCGAGCGCTACGCCCGGGGAGAGATCGACGAGGCCGAGTACCGGCAGCGGCTCGCCGTCCTCAAGGAGGACCGCCGCTGATCACCCCTTCCAGCAAGCGAGCCC
>NZ_JBHXAW010000223.1:0-7623 GCF_042726645.1 Isoptericola sp. NPDC060257 | reverse complement strand
CTCCAGGGGCTTCTTGCCGGTGATGAACGCCGCGGTCGCCGCGGCGACGGCGTCCTTGATCTGCGTGTCCAGCAGCGTGTTCTGCTCCAGCTCCATCTCGTCGAGCCGGGCCGCGGGCGCGACCGGGAGCATCGTCTTCGCGTCCAGCACCGTGTTGGTCCAGTCCTTGATCTCGTCCGGCATCATGGCCTGGATGTACTTCTGCGAGGAGCCGTTGGCCAGCACGAACACGCCGTTGCTGTAGCCGAAGTCCTTGTTCAGGAACTTCTCCGCACCCGGGTTCATCGGGCCCCAGGTGATGTCCTCGTTCAGCGACGGGGTGCCGTCGGAGCCCGCGGAGTAGGTCTCGCCCTCGACGCCGAACGTGCCGAACTCGATGCCCTCGTCGGAGAAGTACTGCCAGTCGACGTACTGCAGCAGCGCCTTGAAGTACGGCTTGTCCGCCGCGTCGGAGGAGATCATGACGCCGGAGGTGAAGCGGCCGGAGGGCACGTTGCTGCCGGCGGGGCCGCCCGGGACGGTGAGCAGGCGGGTGCTGAACTTCTTGCCGGCGTCCTCGATCGCCGTGCGGTACGCGGTGAGCTCCTGCGTGTTGGCGGACACCGCGGCGGACTTGCCGGAGACGAACTTCTGCTTGGCCTGGTCGTCCGACTGCGTGATCTCCGGGTCCATGGTCCCGTCGGCCACCCAGCCGTGCACCGTCTCCACGAGCTGCTTGTACGCGTCGGTGGTGCCGGTCAGCTCGAACGCGCCGGCGTCCTCGTCGTAGTGGGCGTTGTTGTAGCCCCAGCCCGCGGCGGTGTCGAAGTTCGGCGCCATGACGTTGAGGAGGGAGCCGAGCGGGTTCGGGTTCTCGTTCCAGCGGTCGGAGAACGCGTACGTGACGTCGGGGTTGGCCTCCTGGACCTTCTTCAGGTCCTCGCCGAACTCGTCCCAGGTCTTCGGGTCCTCGGTGATCCCCGCCTTCTTCCACATGTCGTCGTTGATCATGACGGAGTACTGCACGTCGGGCTTCTCCCGCAGCCCGGGCAGCAGGTAGAACTTGCCGTCCTCCTGCCGCAGGTTGTCGAGGTCCTCCTGCAGGCCCCACTTCTCGATCTTGTCCGCGAAGTTCGGCATGTAGTCCAGGTAGTCCGACACCGGCAGGATCGCGCCGCCGGAGACGAACTGTGTCTCGGAGCCGGCGTACGTGACCGGCATCAGGTCCGACGCCTCGCCGGAACCGATGAGCAGCGCCTTCTTCTGGTCCCAGTCGGCCAGCGGGATGTCGGTGCGGTCGAAGGTGACGTTGCGGTCGGACTCGAGGTGCTGGAACACCGACCAGTCGTCCTTCACCGGGTAGTCGGGCATGTCGCGGTACATGAGCGAGAACGTCACCGGCTCGGTGGCCTTGAAGGCGGAGCCGACGGCGAAGTCGTCCATCGCGCCGACGGAGTGCTCGGCGTCGATGGTGGCGGCCGCGGCCGTGCTCGCGCCGTCGCCGCCCCCGTCGTCCCCGCCGCTGCCGCAGGCGGCGAGGCCCAGGGCCAGGGTGGTCAGCGACGCGGCCGCGACGGCCGCCCGCATCCGGGTGTTCCTCATGTCTTCTCCTCGTGTGACGAGCGTCGTCGCTCTCGAGCGGGATGTGGTGCGTGCAGTGCGGGTGATGACCGGCCGTCAGCCCTTGACGGAGCCGAGCATCACGCCGGAGACGAAGTACCTCTGGATGAAGGGGTAGAAGCAGATGATCGGCAGCACGGTGAGCAGCATCGTCACCGACTGGATGTTGGCGCCGATCTGCACCGTGTCCGCGCCCGAGATCCCGGCCGCCGGGTTCGACGCCGCGGCGATGAGGTTGCGCAGGTAGACGGTGACCGGGAAGAGCTCCTTCTGGTCCAGGTACAGGAAGGCGCTGAACCACGAGTTCCACATGCTCACGGCGTAGAACAGCGTCATGGTGGCCAGCACCGCCTTGGACAGCGGCAGCACGATCCGGCCGAAGATCCCGTAGGTGGTGAGCCCGTCGATCGCCGCGGCTTCCTCGAGCTCGGCCGGGAAGTTTTCGAAGAAGGACTTCATGACCAGGAGGTTGAACACCGAGATCGCGCCGGGCAGCACGATCGCCCAGAGGGTGTTGCGCATGCCCAGGACGTCGGCGACGAGGATGTAGTTCGGGATCAGGCCGCCGCTGAAGAACATCGTGAACACGGCGATCCCGATGAAGAAGCTCCGCCCCTTGAGGTGCCGGCGGCTCAGCGCGTACGCGTACGGGGTGGTGAGCGCCATCGAGATGAGGGTGCCCAGCACGGTGTACACGACCGTGTTCTTGTAGTTGGTCCAGAACATCGCGTCGCCCATGACGACGTCGAAGGTCTCCAGGTTGAAGCCGCGCGGCAGCAGGTTCACCTCGCCCGCGGCGATGAAGCCCTCCGAGGAGAACGCCTTCGCCACCAGGTTGACGAACGGGTAGAGCGTCACCGCGCACACGACCAGCAGCGCGAGGACGTTCACCACCCGGAAGGCCCGGTACCCGGGGGTGTCCTTGACGGTGGTCGGCTCGTGCCGGACCGCAGCGAGGTCCGGGGTCGACGTTTCGATCACCACAGCGAGGCTCCCACCAGGCGGCGCGACGCATAGTTCGCGGAGAGGACGAGGACCAGTCCGATGAGGGCCTCGAAGAGGCCGATCGCCGCACCGTAGGAGAACTGGGCCGACTGGATGCCCACGCGGTACAGGTACGTCGAGATGACGTCCGCCGTGGAGTAGATCAGCGGGTTCTGCAGCAGCAGGACCTTCTCGAACCCGACCGCCATGAAGGAGCCGATGTTGAGGATGAGCAGCACCATCATCGTGGGCCGGATGCCCGGCAGCGTGACGTGCCAGGTCTGCTGCCAGCGGTTCGCGCCGTCGATCCGGGCCGCCTCGTAGAGCTGGTCGTCCACCGTCGTCAGCGCGGCGAGGTAGAGGATCGTGCCCCACCCGACGGTCTGCCAGACCTCCGAGCTCACGTAGATCGAGCGGAACCAGTCGGGCTGCTGCATGAACGCGATCGCGTCGCCGCCGAACGCCTCCACGACCTGGTTCACCGTGCCGCTCACCGCGGTGAGCTGCAGCACGAGGCCGGCGACGATGACGATCGACATGAAGTGCGGCAGGTACGAGATCGTCTGCACGATCTTCTTGAACCGCCGCGAGCGCAGCTCGTTCAGCATGAGCGCGAGGACGATCGGCAGCGGGAAGCAGATCACCAGCGTCAGCAGGCCCAGGATCACCGTGTTCCCGAACACCTGCCAGAACTGCTGGTTGTGGATGAACATGTCGAAGTAGTAGAAGCCGACCCACTCGTCGCCCAGCGGGCTGCCGCCCGGGCGGAACCGGCGGAACGCGATGACGTTCCCGATCATCGGCACGTACTTGAAGATCAGGAAGAACAGCACCGGCAGGACGACGAACGAGTACAGCCGCCAGTCCTTGCGCAGCGCCTGGCGCCACGTGGTGCGCGTCCGCCGCCGCGGTTCGTCCCGCGGTGGTGGTGACGACGGTGCGTCGTCGATCGGTGGGACGGTCGTCACCATCCCTGCGGCCTGCGCCATGAGTCCCCCAGCCGTCACGTCGTCGTGCGGTCCGCCGGTCGCAACCTCGCGCCGACGATCCGAAAGTTTCGTCATTGAAAACGTTCTCCAACTGCGGCCGAGAGTAGGGGGAGCCTTCGGTGGTGGTCAAGCACCCGGCCGATCACGGTCTGATCACGGCGCCCAGTAACGCCTGGAAGACGCCCGACGTCGTGTACGGTCGAGCCGAAACTTGCGAGCCGTCGCGCGGAACCCCAGCGACCCCGCACCACGACTGGACGGACGATGAGCACCCCTACCCCGCAGGGCCCCGCACCGACGATCGCCGAGATCGCCCGGGAGCTGGGCGTGTCCGCGCCCACGGTGTCCAAGGTGCTGAACGGCAGGACCGACGTCGCGCCGGCCACCCGCGACCGCGTGGAGGCCGCGCTGGAGCGGCACCGCTACCGGCGCCGCCGGGCGGCGACCCCGCCGGTCGGCGCGGGGCTCGTGGACCTCGTCTTCCACCGGGTGGGCTCGGCGTGGTCCACGGAGATCATCCGCGGCGTGGAGGACGCCGCCGCGGCCGCCGGGGTGAGCGTCATCCTGTCCGAGCTGGGCGGGAAGCACCGCCCGCCGTCCACCTGGCTCGAGACGACGCTCTCGCGCCCGCCGCTGGGCGTGCTGCTCGTCGCGGCCAGCCTCAGCGCCTCGCAGCGGCCGCGCCTCACCACGCGCGGCATCCCCTACGTCGTCATCGACACCGACGGCGAGCCCCCGCCCGACGTGCCCACGGTGGGGTCGGACAACTGGAGCGGGGGGCTCGCGGCGACGCGGCACCTGCTCGAGCTGGGGCACCGGCGCATCGCCGCGATCTCCGGCCCGGGCAACATGCTGTGCGCCCGCGCGCGCCTCGACGGCTACCGCACGGCGCTCGAGGAGGCCGGGATCGGCTTCGACCCCGCGCTGGTGCGGTCGGGCAACTTCGAGGTGGAGTCCGGTTACCGCTCCGGCAGCGAGCTGCTCGACCTTCCCGAGCGCCCGACCGCCGTCTTCGCCGGGTCCGACATGCAGGGCATCGGGCTGCTCCGGGCGGCGCAGGAGCGCGGCATCTCCGTACCGCGCGACCTGTCCGTCGTCGGGTACGACGACCTACCCCTCGCGAACTGGACCACGCCCGCGCTCACCACCGTGCGCCAGCCGCTGGTCGAGATGGCGACCACGGCCACCCGGCTGCTGCTCGACCTCGCCCGCGGCGAGACGCCGATGGCCCGGCGGGTCAACCTCGCCACCGGCCTCGTCGTCCGGGAGTCCACCGCTCCCCCGGCACCCTGACGAACGGCATCGAGCGTGCTGAACTGCTCCTCAAACGGCCGGTTTGAGGAGCAATTCAGCACGCTCGATGCGTGGGACGGGTCAGCGCTGGACGCGCGCGCTGCCGCCGCCGGCCAGCTTGGCGACCTCGGCGAGGGTCGCCGTCGTCGTGTCACCGGGCGTGGTCATGGCGAGCGCGCCGTGCGCGGCGCCGTACTCGACGGCCTGCTGCAGCGAGTCGAGCTCCATGAGGCCGTAGGCGAGGCCGGAGGCGAACGAGTCGCCGCCGCCCACGCGGTCGAAGATCTCCAGGTCCGCGCGGTGCGTGGCCTCGACGAAGCCCTCGGCGCGCGACCAGGCGATGGCACCCCAGTCGTTGACGGACGCGGACTTCACGCCGCGGAGCGTCGTCGCGATGACCTGGAAGTTCGGGTAGGCCTCGGCGGCGGTGCCGATCATCGCGCGAAAGGCGCCGGTGTCGAGGTCGGTGAGGTTCTCGTCCACGCCCTCCACCTCGAAGCCGAGCGAGGCGGTGAAGTCCTCCTCGTTGCCGATCATCACGTCGACGTGGTGCGCCAGGCGGCGGTTGACCTCGCGCGCCCGCTCGACGCCCCCGATCCCCTTCCACAGGGAGGGGCGGTAGTTGAGGTCGTACGACACGATCGTGCCGTGCTTCTTGGCCGCGGTCATGGCCGCCTCGGCGACGTCGGCCGCCGACTCGGACAGCGCGGCGAAGATGCCGCCGGTGTGCAGCCAGCGCACGCCGGAGCCGAACAGGGCGTCCCAGTCCACGTCGTCGGGCTGCATCTGCGCGATCGCGGTGTTGCCGCGGTCGCTGACGCCGACGGCGCCGCGCACGCCGAAGCCGCGCTCGGTGAAGTTGAGGCCGTTGCGGACGCTGCGGCCGATGCCGTCGTACTCGCGCCACTGCACCCAGGAGGTGTCGAGGCCGCCGGTGAGCATGAAGTCCTCGACGAGGCGGCCGACCTCGTTGTCCGCGAGGGCGGTGACGATCGCGCCGCGCAGGCCGAACGCGCGGCGCAGGCCGCGGGCCACGTTGTACTCGCCGCCGCCCTCCCAGACGTCGAACGAGCGGGTGGTGCGCACGCGGCGGTCGCCCGGGTCGAGGCGCAGCATGACCTCGCCGAGCGCGACGGCGTCGTAACGGCACTCGGCGGCCGGGCGGGTGGTGATGGACGGGTTGGTCATCGTGTCTCCTTGCAGGCTCTGCGGGCCGACTCAGGCGGGCTGCGCGAGGGCGACGGCCTCGGCGGTGCGGCGGGTGACCTCGGCCCAGTCCCCCTGGGCGACGAGGGACTTCTCGACCATCCACGAGCCGCCGACGGCGAGCACCGGGGCGAGGCCGAGGTAGTCGCCGAGGTTGGCGGCGCTCACGCCGCCCGTCGGCACGAACCGCAGGCCGGGGAACGGCGCGGAGAACGCCTTGATCGCGGCGGGGCCGCCGACCACGGAGGCGGGGAAGAGCTTGACGACGTCGAGGCCGAGGTCGAGCGCGGCCATGATCTCGCTGGGCGTGGCGACGCCCGGCAGGACCGGCACGCCGTGCTCCTGGGCCCGGCGCACGACGGCGGCCGACAGCCCCGGCGACACGATGTAGCGCGCCCCGGCGCCCACGACGGCGTCGACCTGGTCGACGGTGGTGACGGTGCCCGCACCCACGACGACCTCGGGCTGGGTCTGCGCGACGGCGCGGATCGCGTCGATGCCGCCGGCGGTGCGCAGGGTGATCTCGGCGACGGGGAGGCCGCCGGCGACGAGCGCGTCGGCGAGGCGGGCGCCCTCGTCGGCGCCGTCGACCACGACGACGGGCACGAGGCGGTGGGCGCCGAGGGCGGCGACGACGTCGCCGGCCGGGGTCGAGGGGGAAGACATCCTGGCTCCGTTTCGCTATGGTGAACGCACGTTGTTCACTACGGAACACCATAGAGGACGAGCACCGATGACCCAACCCCCCAGCCCGCTCGGCAGCGTGGACAAGGCGCTCCTCACCCTCGACGCGCTCGCGCGCGCGGGAGCCGGCGGGGTCGCGCTGGCCGACCTCGCCGCCGAGGTGGGCGCGAACAAGTCGACGCTGCACCGCACCCTCGCGGCCCTGCGCCACCGCGGGTACGCCGACCAGCGGGCCGACGGCGCCTACACGCTGGGGGCGGCCGTGCTCTCGCTCGGCGCGGCGTACCTCGCCGAGGACAACCTGCCCGGCCTGCTGCGCCCGGCGCTCGAGGCGCTGCGTGACGAGGTCGACGAGCTCGTGCACCTCGGCACCCTCGCCGGGCAGGAGGTCGTCTACCTCGACAAGGTGGAGCCGCAGCGCCCGCTGCGCGTGTGGTCCGCCGTCGGGCGGCGCATCCCCGTCGCGACGACGGCGCTGGGCCGGGCGCTCCTGGCCGCGACGCCGGACGGCGCGCCGTCGCCCGGGCACGACGGCGGGCCCGACGCCACGCCCGACGCCACGCTCCGGGCGGCCCTCGCCGCGGCGCGGGAGCGGGGGTACGCCACCGAGACCGAGGAGAACGAGCCGGGCATCGCGTGCGTCGCCGTCGCGCTGCTCCGCGCGGGCCGGCCCGTGGCGGCCGTGAGCATCACCGCGCCCGTCGAACGCATGACCGGACCCGCCCGCGACGCCCGCGTGGCCGCGCTCCGCGACCTGCTGCCCCGGGTGCTCCCGACCGGCCTGACCGTCCCGGCGCCGACGTCGTAGCCCCTCGACGTAGCACCTGATGGCGGTTCCCCGCGGGGAACCGCCATCAGGTGCTACGTC
>NZ_JBHXAW010000222.1:0-7635 GCF_042726645.1 Isoptericola sp. NPDC060257 | reverse complement strand
GGGCCACGCGCACGTTCCCGTGCACGTGGCCCTGACGGGTCGGCGGGTCAGCCGCGGTTGCGGGGCGTGGTGACGTCCACCGTCATCACGCCGTTCTTCGAGTTCACCGACTTCACGGCGATCTTCGTGCCCGTGCCGCCGACGATGACCGAGCCGCCCGGGTTGGACTCGTCGTAGTACGCGTACGGGTCCTTGTCGTTGAAGACGCTCTCCGCCTTCTCCTTCCACGTCCGCAGCGTCGTCATGCCCGCCGCGGTCTCCCGGTGCAGGGTGAACGCGTCGGACTTGCCGAGGCCGAACGTCGCGTCGAACGACTGGATGCGGTTGCGGGCGAGCGCGCCGTCCGACCACCGCAGCGCCTGCGCGTTCGCGTCGACCGGCAGGGCCTGCCCGCCGCCCGGGTGCTGCGACGTGTTGTTGTCGCCGTAGAAGCTGTTCGCGTACCAGACCAGCAGGCCGTCCTGGTACGGGAAGTGCTCCACGGTGTTCGGCTTCGAGAACGTCCAGCCGAAGTTGTACGGCCCGGTCTTCAGGGTCGTGTCGTAGCCGGCGTACTGCCGGTTCTCCGCCACGTAGTAGTGCGAGAACTCGACCTCGTACGTGCCGTCCGCCCCGATGACGTGGAAGCCGTCGTTCGTCCAGTCCCCGAACCCGTCGGAGAAGTCCTCGGTCAGTGCGTCGCCGACGGCCACGTCGTCGACCATGAAGCCCTTGAGGTTCAGGCCGCCGTCGCTCTGGTAGCGGAACCGGACCTGGGCGTCCTGGCCGGCGTAGTCGGCGAGGTCGGCGGTGAGGTCCACCCACTTCTTGCCGGAGTCGCCCGAGATGCCGCCGTTGGCGTCCTCGTCGGAGAGGTTCGTCGCCAGCGGTTCCCAGCTGTCGCCGCCGTCGGTCGAGACGTCCGCGAAGGCGTGGTCGTAGCCGGGCTCGATCGCGTACTGCACCTTGGCGGTGAGGGACGCCCCGTCGGGCACGGTGAACGACGGCGACGTGAGCGTGTAGTTCGCGTTGCTGCCGGTGCCGGAGTAGGCGAACTCCCCGTCGTAGGGGTCGACGCCGAGGTCGACGTCCTTGACGCCGTCCGGGAGGTTCACGACGACGGCCTGCGAGTTCGTCGTCGCGTGGTACGACGGGCCGAGCTTGACCGTGGCGCGCTCGCCCTGGTCGACGGTGGCGTAGTCGAGCCAGCCCAGGAACATCTTCTCCGTGGCGCCCATGTGGTTCGGCGTGGTGCCGATGGTGCCGTCGCCGTGGCCGAGCCACGAGCCGGAGCTCATGAGGGTCCAGAAGGCGGTGCCGTTCTCGCCGCCCTCGGTGTCGTAGTAGTCGGGCAGGCCGAGGTCGTGGCCGAACTCGTGCGCGAAGACGCCGAGCCCGCCGTTCTCCGGCTCCGTCGTGTAGTCACGGATCCAGAGGTCGGAGTCGCCGATCTTGATGCCGCCGACCTTCGGGAACCCGGCCGGGCCGTCGGTGCCCAGCGGGTTGACCGCCCACCGGTGCGACCAGATGGCCGACTCCGGGGCGCCGGCCTCCTCGCCCTCGCCCGCGTGGATGGCCTGGAAGTGGTCGATGTAGCCGTCCGGCTCGTCGAAGATCCCGTCGCCGTCGATGTCGTAACGGTCCCAGACGTCGAACGACTTCAGGTACTCGTCGATCTCCTCGGCCGTCCTGCCCTGCGCGACCTGGTCGGCGTACCACGCGTCGGCGGAGTCCTGCACGAAGCGCGTCATGTCCGTGTTCGACTCGGTCTGCCCGTAGGACGCCGAGTTGTACGGGACCGTGACCCAGTCGGAGACGTCGCCCTGCAGGTCGAAGCGGCCCGAGGACATCTCGTCGTAGACCCCGGCGAACGACTCGCCGCCCTGGTCCTCCAGCCCGGTGAAGAACATCTCCTCGTAGTGCTCCTGGGAGAAGTCCGGCTCCCAGTAGGTGGAGTTGTCGCTGCGCGTGGGCTCCGGGATCTCGTTGTGCTTCGGGCCGGACTGCGGCGCGTCGGGGAAGCGCGTGTCGGCCTGGTCGCCGAAGTCGACCAGGAAGGTGAGCAGCTGCGCCGTCTGCTCGGTCTCGTACTCGACCCACTGGTTCTTGCCGACCTTCACCGACCTCGACGTGTGGGCGCCCTTGCCCCGGGTCTGCACGGTGGCGTCACCCATGGCGACGCGGTCGACGGCCTCCTGCTTGAGCGCGGTGCGCTTCTCGGCCAGCGGGTCGGGACGGTCGTCCTCCTTGACGTGCGCCGCGGGGTCGGACGGTGGGGCGTCGGACGCGGGCGCCGATGACGCCGACGCGGCGAGGCCCGGGGCGAGGACGGCGGCGGTCAGCAGGGCTCCCGCTGCGCCGAACGCGCTCGTGGTGCGTGCTCTCACGGTTTTTCCTCCAGGGGTGTCGGAGCGACCCGGCCGTGGGGGCCGGGCACCGTCGTGCCGGGGCGCGTCGGTGCGCCGGGGCAAACTGTGGCGGGGCACACATAACCACTTCCAGGTTTCACCCGCGAGACGAACAGGACACGTGTCGCTGACCGGCGGGGACGTCGTCAGCCCGCGGCGTCGTACGCCTCGCGCACCCAGGCGGCGACCTCGCCGTCCAGCTCGGCCGGGTCACGGACCTCGACGTGGTGCGTCCACGCGCTGGACGTCGGGTGCACCACCTGCGTCACCCGCGGGGAGCGGTCCTCGCGGGGGAGGACGAACGAGACGACGGCGGGCGCGTCGACGTGGTCGCGCACCCCCACCCACGGCGGCCAGACGAACGCGAACCCGCGCCTGCGGCGGAACGCGACCTGCGTCTTCGTGGTGCGCGTCGTGACGTCGTCGCCGGTCACCTCCGCGACGAGCGCCGCGAACGCCCGGCAGATCGTCAGGCCCGTGGGGGAGTGCGCGAACAGGTCCTCGGGGGTGGACGGCGTGGCGGGCGTCGGCACGGGTCGCGGTCCTCTCGGCGGGCGGTCAGCGCACGAAGGAGGGGGCTCCGGAGCCGGCGGCGAGCCAGCCGAGGGCGTGGCCGATCCGCTCGGCGGACGAGGCGGCGAGGTCCGCGGGGACGTCGTCGGGCGCGAACCAGGCGACGTCGGTGGACTCGTCGTCGGCGACGTGCGCCCGTGCGGCCGACGCGGGGCTCGTCGCGCGGCACAGGAAGCACAGGTCGAGGTACTGCGAGCGGTCGCCGTTCGGGTACTCGACAGGCGGTGTGACGGTGACCGCCACGAGCGCGTCGACCACGACGTCGACGCCCGTCTCCTCGCGCACCTCGCGGGCCAGCCCGACGGCCGGGTCCTCTCCCGGCTCGAGGATGCCGGAGACCACCGCCCACAGGCCGTTGTCGGCGCGGCGTCCGAGCAGCAGCCGGCCGTCGTCGTCGAGCACGACGGCGGACACGCCCGGCAGCCACAGCAGGTCGTGGCCGACGTGGGAGCGCAGGGCGGCGACGAAGTCGGGGACGGGCATGTCGCCGACCCTACGGCCGTCCGGCGCCGACCGCCGGGCCGCCGCCGGGGCCGTCGTCAGGCGACGAGCGACTGACCGCCGTCGACGAACACCTCCGTGCCGGTCACGTGGCTCGCCGCGTCGGACACGAGATAGGCGATGGTCGCCGCGACCTGCGCGGCCACGCCGGGCTGCTCGCCCGTCAGCGGGATCTGTCCCTCGGGGAACTCGGCGGGCACGCCGAGGTCCTCGGTGTGCCGCTGCTCGGTGTTGTCGCCGATCTCGGTGTCGATCGCCCCGGGGCACACGGAGTTGACGCGCACCCCGCGCGGGCCCAGCTCGACGGCGGCCATGCGGGCGAACGCGACCTGGCCGGCCTTGCTCGTCGCGTAGGCCGAGGCGCCGGAGTTGCTGAACGTCCGGGTGCCGTTGATCGACGACACCACGACGACCGCGCCGCCCTGCCGCACGAGCAGCGGCGCCGCGAACCGCAGGGTGTGGAACGTCCCGGTGAGGTTCGTGGCGATCGTGTCGGCCCATTCCTGCGGTGTCAGCTCCTCGAGCGGGGCCCAGACGCCGTTCACGCCGGCGTTGGCGACGACGACGTCGAGCCGGCCGAGCTCTCGCTCGACCCGGGCGACCACGTCGCGCACGGCGCCGGCGTCCGCGACGTCGGCCGCCACGGGCAGCACCGTGCCGCCGCCGCTCCGGATCTCGTCGGCGACGTCGTCGGCGCTCTCCTGCCGGTGTCCGAGCGCGACCACCGTGGCCCCCTCGCGGGCGAGGAGCACCGCCGTCGCGCGCCCGATGCCCGACCCCGCACCCGTGACCAGCGCGACCTTGCCGTCCAGACCCTGCATCGTCCCCGCCCCTCTGTGACTGACACCTCGACCTCTCGACCGTCCCGACGCTAGGGACGAGGACGGATGCTCGCGCGCCGGTCGCGGCGCGGACGGACCGGATGATGGACGCGAGTGGACGGACCCGGGAGGTGCGACGTACCGTCGTGGCCGTGGACATCCGTTGGTATTGGCGCTTTACGCCGGCTCCGGTAGGGGCTCGGCGGGCTGACGCCTGACCGACACCACTTCACCGGAGCCAGCACAGGGCCTGGGACGCATCGTGCGTCCGGGCCCTTCGTCGTCAGACGGGCCGCTCCGGTCGGGCATGGACCACGGTTCGAGAAGTCACGACGACGACGCCGAGCCCCACCCCGACCGCCCCGCCGCCGACACCCTCCAGGAGCCCCACGATGAGCACCGCCACCGGCACCACGTCCGCCACCACCGCCCGCACCGCGCCGTCCGATACCGGCCGGCCGCATACTGACCTGATGGCAGAGACCTCCGACCTGCGGGTCCGCGCGCTCGACCCGCTGCCCGCGCCGGGCGCCATGCGGGCGGAGCTGCCGCTCGGCACCCCGCGCAGCGACCTCGTCACGACGTCCCGCCGCGAGGTGCGCGACGTCCTGCGCGGCGAGGACGACCGCCTGCTCGTCATCGTCGGCCCGTGCTCCGTGCACGACCCGGCCGCCGCGCTCGACTACGCCCGACGTCTGGCACCGGTGGCGCGCGAGCTGTCGGACGACCTGGTCGTCGTGATGCGGGTGTACTTCGAGAAGCCGCGCACCACGGTGGGCTGGAAGGGCCTCATCAACGACCCGCACCTGGACGGCTCCCATGACGTGCACCACGGGCTGCGCCTGGCGCGCGAGGTGCTGCTGGGCGTGCTCGACGCGGGCGTGCCCGCCGCGTGCGAGTTCCTCGAGCCGACGAGCCCGCAGTACATCGCCGACGCCGTGACCTGGGGCGCGATCGGCGCGCGCAACGCGGAGTCGCAGGTGCACCGGCAGCTCGCGTCCGGCCTGTCGATGCCGGTGGGGTTCAAGAACGCGACGGACGGCGACGTGCAGATCGCCGTCGACGGGTGCATCACGGCGGCGAGCGAGCACACCTTCTTCGGGGCGGACGCGGAGGGGCGCGCGGCCGCGGTCGAGACGACCGGCAACCCGGACTGCCACGTCATCCTGCGCGGCGGGCGCGGCGGCCCGAACTACTCCGAGAAGGACGTCGCGGACGCGCTGGCGGTGGCGCGCACGTCCGGCCTCGGCGGGGCCGTGGAGGCGGGCGTCGTGGTGGACGCGTCGCACGGCAACTCCGGCAAGGACCACGTGCGCCAGGCCGAGGTGGTGCGGGAGCTCGCGGCGCGCGTCGCCGACGGCGAGCGGGACGTCACCGGGCTGATGATGGAGAGCTTCCTCGTGGCGGGCGCCCAGAAGCCGGGGCCGCTCGACGGGCTCGTCTACGGCCAGTCCGTCACCGACGCGTGCCTCGACTGGGACACCACGGCCGACCTGCTCGGCGTCCTCGCCGCCGCCGTGCGGGAGCGTCGGGAGGGCTGACCGGGCCGACGTCCGTCCCTGCTTGCCGCCTTCCGCCCGTGGGACGGCAGGCGCCGGGGACGGACGTCGGGCCGCGTGTCAGCGGTCGAGCCGCAGCACGATCCCCGGGCGGACGGGACGCCGGTCCAGCGCAGGCACCGCCTGGACCAGCGCGTCCGGGACCGTGGCCGCCGGGAACCCGCCGGGGGCGGTGCGTGCCCGGACCACGATCCGACGGAGGCGTACCGGCGGGCGCGGCCGGCGGGCGGCCCCGGTGGGCAGGGTGACCTCCGGCTCGACGACCTGCGGAGCTCCCAGCACGCCGTGCAGGACCAGCGCGCACAGGCCTGTCGCGACCGCACCCGGGTGGGCGAGCACCCCGAGGACCGCCGCACGTCGTCGGGCGTGGTCGACGGGATGCGTGCCGTGCGCCGGCCCGACGTCGTAGACCGTCCGTGCCGCCACCTGCCAGTCGCCGCGCCGGACGTGCGCCGCGGCCTGGTCGCGGGTCACGCCGTGCTCCAGGCACTGCCCGACGGACACCAGCCCCGCCTGCCGACCGGCGACGGCCAGCAGCGGGTCGGGCACGGGCGGCAGACGTCGAGGCACGCGTCCGAGTGCACCAGGACGGAGCCGCCGCCGGGCCCGTTCTCCACAGGCAGCCCGACCTCCGTCCCTGGAGCGGGTCTTCCCGCCGGCTGAGAGCAGTGTGCAGGGACGGACGTTGCCGGGGGAGTGACCAGCGGCACACCGCTGAGGCCCATCCGGGACGCCGATCGCGCCGAACCACGGGTGTCCCGGACGGTCCGGGATCGGACACGCGGGGAGCCGATGGCGATCGATCCGGCCGGGCCGGTGCGGCAGACTGACCAGGTGCCGCCAGCCACGACGCCTCCGAGGTCGGCCGACGCCGCCCTCGTGGCGTGCGTCGGCGCGGACCCGGCCACGTTCGGGCCCGTCTACGACGCGCTCGCGCCCGTCGCGTACGGCGTCTCCGTCGGCGTGCTCCGCGACCCGGACCACGCCGCCGAGGTGACGCAGGAGGTGATGGTGGAGGTGTGGCAGACCGCAGCCCGGTTCGACCCGGCGCGCGCCTCCGCGCGCACCTGGGTCGCGACGCTCGCCCGCAGGCGGGCCGTGGACCGTGTCCGCGCGGAGCAGTCCCGGCGCGACCGCGACCAGCGCGACCTCGACGCCTCGACCGCGACCCCCGTGCACGACGTCGTCGCCGAGGACGTCGAGCGGAGGCTCGAGGGCGCGGCGGTACGACGCTGCCTCGACTCGCTCACGGCGACGCAGCGGGAGGCCGTCGTCGAGGCCTACTACGGCGGCCGCACGTACCGCGAGGTCGCAGAGCGCCTCGGCGCCGCGCTGCCGACGGTCAAGAGCCGGATCCGCGACGGCCTCGGCCGCCTGCGCGACTGCCTGGGGGTGGCCCGTGCCTGACGACGACACGACGCGCGACGCCTGGGACCCGCTCCCCGCGTACGCCCTCGACGCCGTGGACGACCTGGAGCGGCGCGCCGTCGAGCGGCTGCTGGAGTCCGACCCCGACGCGCGGCGCGCCCTCGACGAGTACCGCGACGTCGTCGCCGCGTTCGCGGTGGAGGAGGAGCCGCCGGCGCACGTGCGCGACGCGGTGCTCGCGCGGGTAGCAGGCACCCCGCAGGACGCCGCGCGGGGGGCGACCGCCGTGCCCGTGGCGCCGGCCGCCCGGCCGCGCCGTCGGTGGGGCCTGGTCGCCGCCGCGGCGGCCGCCGTGGTCGCCGTCGCCGTGCCGACCACGATCGCCGTCCAGGAGCACCGCGAGGCGACCCGGCTGGAGGCGCAGGC
>NZ_JBHXAW010000221.1:0-7720 GCF_042726645.1 Isoptericola sp. NPDC060257 | reverse complement strand
GCCCTGCATCTGCAGGGCCTCCAGCTCCTCGGGGGTGGCGTCGGCGGCGGTGATGACCTCCTCGCCCCAGGTCGGGTCGAGGCCGCGCTCGCGCAGGGCGGCGTAGATGCTCTCGGGCACGCCGTCGTCGAGCAGGTCGGGGGCGAGGTCGACGGGGATCCAGGACTCCTCGACGCTCATCGGGTTGCCGTCGGCGGTGCGCAGCCGCACCACGTGGTGCACCGGGGTGCCGACCTCGCGGTCCAGCGCCTCGGCGACAGCGGCGGGTGAGGGGCGCTGCTCGCACCGCAGCACCGTGGCGCCGGGCGTGAGGCCGCGGCGTCGCGCCTCCTCGCCGAACGTCGTCAGGCGCATCTCGAAGTCGGCGCGGGGCGGCGCGACGAACGTGCCGCGGCCCTGGGCGCGCTCGAGCACGCCCTCCGTGACGAGCGCGTCGATCGCCTGGCGCACCGTCATCCGCGAGACGCCGAACTTCTCGGTGAGGCTGCGCTCGGACGGGATCGCGTCGCCGACGGAGAGCTCGGTCGTGACCAGGTCGGCGAGGTACGCGCGCACCGCGACGTACTTGTGCTCGCCGGGGCGAGCGCCGTCCCTGACCATCCTCGTGTCCTGTCCTGCCCTGTGATCGGCATCGATCTGCGTGCTGTGCGACATCGGGACCAGTATCGGGGTTCGGCCGTCACCGGTGCGCTGTCTCCCCGGCGGGAGCGCGGGGTTGACACATCATGAGGTCTAGACCACTCTTCCTGCAAGTGGTCCAGACAACCTGCCGGTGGCAGCGTGTGGATCACCGGCAATGACGCCCCGACGTCGCGACACTGCCGCCGGACGACGCAGGCACGGCCTGCAGGACATGCCCGCCCCCCGGGCCATCCATCGGAGGAGAACCATGACCACGGTCGCAGAGACCAAGCAGAAGCGGGGATTCCCCGGCCTGGCGCAGCTACAGCGCGTCGGTCGTTCGCTGATGCTGCCCATCGCCTCGCTGCCCGCCGCCGCGCTGCTGCTGCGTCTGGGGCAGCCCGACATGCTGGGTGCCGACGGCGTGGCCGGCACGCTCCCGTGGATGCAGCCCGTCGCCGACGTCCTCGGAGCCGCCGGCAACGCGCTCTTCGCGAACCTGGCGATGATCTTCGCCCTCGGCGTGGCCATCGGGTATGCCCGCAAGGCGGACGGCTCCACCGGCCTCGCCGCGCTCATCGGCTACCTGGTCTTCAAGGGCGTCACGGACGCGTTGTCGCCCACCATCCTGGGCCTCCCGGCCGAGGGTGAGGAGCAGGAGCTCATCAACTACGGCGTGCTCGGCGGCATCGTCATCGGCCTCACGGCCGCGCTGCTGTACCAGAAGTACTACCGGATCAAGCTGCCCGCCTACCTCGCGTTCTTCGGCGGCCGTCGCTTCGTCCCGATCGTCACCGCCGGCGTCTCCGTGATCATCGGCGTGGTCTTCTCGCTCATCTACCCCGCCTTCGACTGGCTGTTCAACGACCAGATCGGCGGCTTCGTCACCGGCTCCACCGTGATCGGCGCGTTCGTGTACGGCACGCTCAACCGCCTGCTCGTGCCGATCGGCCTCCACCATCTGCTCAACTCGCTGCCCTGGTACCAGTTCGGCTCCTACACCGACAGCGCGGGGAACGTCGCGCACGGCGACATCTTCCGCTTCCTCGCCGGCGACCCCACGGCCGGGACGTTCATGACCGGCTTCTTCCCGATCATGATGTTCGCGCTGCCCGCCGCCGCCCTCGCCATCGTGCACACCGCGAAGCCGAAGAACCGCAAGGTCATCGCGGGCGTCATGGGCTCCGCTGCGCTGGTCGCGTTCGTCACCGGCGTGACCGAGCCGCTCGAGTTCGCGTTCGTCTATGTCGCCTACCCGCTGTACGCGATCCATGCCGTGCTCACCGGCACCTCGATGGCGCTGGTCAACGCGATCGGCATCCGCGACGGGTTCGGCTTCTCCGCGGGCGTGATCGACTACCTGCTGAACTTCCGCATCGCCGAGATGCCGCTGCTGCTCATCCCGATCGGGCTCGGCTACGCGGTCATCTACTACTTCCTGTTCCGGTTCGTCATCACGAGGTGGAACCTCAAGACCCCGGGCCGCGAGGACGACCCCGAGGCGGCTGCCGCCGTCGTCGGCGACCAGGCCGTGAGCGACCAGAAGGAGGCCGTCGCGATCGGCACGGACGCTTCTCCGGCCGGGGACGGTTCCGCGAAGGGCAAGGACGGGGTCTGATGAGCACCACCCTCACCGGTGCCCCGGTGAGCCCCGGGCGGGCGGCCGGCGTCGTCGTGACGATGCCGGCCCCCGTCCCGGAGCCCTCGGAGGCGACCCTCGACACGTCCGACGCCTCCGGCGCCGACGACGCGGTGTCCCGCCTGGGCGCCGCGACGTCGGCCGTCCGGGACCGCCTCGCCGCCCAGGCGGCGCAGGCCACGGGGACCGCGGCGGACGTGCTCGCCGTGACGGCCGCGATGGCGGCCGACCCCACGCTCGCGTCCGACGCCGAGCGGCGCGTGCGCGAGTCCGCCGCGACCCCCGAGCGGGCCGTGTGGGACGCCGCGAACGCCCTCGCCGCCCAGCTCGAGCCGCTCGGCCCGCCGCTGAGCGAGCGGGCCCGCGACGTCCGCGACGTGCGGGACCGCATCGTCGCCGAGCTCACCGGGGTGCGGCCTCCGGGCGTCCCCTCGCCGGGGCACCCGTTCGTGCTGGTCGCCGAGGACCTGGCCCCCGCCGACACGGCGACCCTCGACCCGGAGGCGGTCGTCGCGATCGTCACCAGCGGCGGCGGCCCCACCTCGCACACGGCGATCCTGGCGCGCGCGCTCGGCATCCCCGCCGTCGTGGCCGCCCGCGGGGCCGACGACCTCGCCGACGGCGAGACCGTCGTCGTCGACGGCGGCGCCGGCACCGTGCTGCGTGACCCGTCGGACGCCGAGGTCGAGGCCGCGCGGGACGCCGTGCGCGTGGAGCGCGAGTTCGACGGCCACGGCCGCACGGCCGACGGGCACCGGGTCGAGCTGCTCGCCAACGTGGCCGACCCGCAGGCGGCGCAGGCCGCCGTCGCCGCGCACGCCGAGGGCGTGGGGCTGTTCCGCACCGAGTTCTGCTTCCTCGGGCGCGACGTCGAGCCGACGGTCGAGGAGCAGGTCGCCGCCTATCGCGGCGTGCTGTCCGCGTTCGCCGGCCGCAAGGTCGTGGTGCGCACCCTCGACGCGGGGGCGGACAAGCCGCTGCCCTTCGTCACGGCCGACGACGAGCCCAACCCGGCGCTCGGCGTCCGGGGCCTGCGCACCGCCGTCGCGCACCCGGAGGTGCTGGACCGGCAGCTGCAGGCGATCGCCGCCGCCGCGGAGGCGGAGTCCGCCGACGTCTGGGTCATGGCGCCGATGGTCGCCACGACCGACGAGGCGCGGTCGTTCGTCGCCGCGTGCGAGCGGCACGGGCTGCGGCGGGCCGGCGCGATGATCGAGGTCCCCGCCGCCGCGCTGCGGTCGCGGTGGGTCTTCGAGCACGCCACCTTCGGCAGCATCGGCACCAACGACCTCACGCAGTACGCGATGGCCGCCGACCGGATGCTCGGCGACCTGGCCGCGCTGTCCACGTCGTGGCAGCCCGCGGTGCTCGAGCTGGTGCGCGCCACCTGCGAGGGCGCGCACGCCCACGGCCGGCCGGTCGGGGTGTGCGGGGAGGCGGCGGCCGACGCCGTCCTGGCCCCCGTGCTCGTGGGCCTGGGCGTGACGTCGCTCTCCATGACGCCGCGAGCGCTCGCGGACGTCGCGGCGGTGCTGGCCGGGGTGTCGTTCGCCCGGTGCCGCGACCTCGCCCGGGTGGCCCTGGAGCAGCCGGACGCCGACGCCGCCCGCGCCGCCGTCCGGCGTGAGCTGGCCGACGTCCTGGAGCCCCTCGGCCTCTGAGCGCGCCGGCCACCCACAACACGGGCGTGGGTCACGCGAAGAGGGCGTCCCCGTACTTCAGCAGGACGGCGGCCACGAGCAGCGCGAACCACGCGGCGGTGAGGATGCCGAACGCGCCGGAGCGCACCAGCGACATCGCCCACGACTGCAGCCGGGCGGGCCAGTAGAGGGTGTCCTCGAGGATGTTCCAGTGCAGCATCGACGCGAACACCAGCGTCGTGGAGACGGTGATCGTCAGGCACCACGGGCACAGCGCGCCGATGACGAACATCGACTGCCAGAGCAGCCAGTACGCGAAGAGGAAGCCGAGCAGGTAGACGGTCTGGGCGGCCGTCATGAACCAGCGCGGGAACCGCACCCCGGCCAGGCCGGCCACGGCCACGGTGATGACCACGGACTCGGCGATGAGTCCGAGGAACGCGTTGGGGAAGCCGAACAGGCTGGCCTGCCACGACGTGCCGACCGTGCCGCACGAGATGACCGCGTTGATGTCGCACGCCAGCGCGGCGTCCGGGTCGGCCGCCAGCTCGACGGCGTCGACCGAGAGCACGAAGGCGGCGACCAGCCCGACGAGCGCCCCGACGAGCATCTCGCCGAACAGCCAGCCGGCCGAGTGGAAGAACCCGCTCGGCCGGGCGGGCCTGTCCGTCAGGCCACCGCTTCCTGCGACAGGAACTCGACGAGGGCGTCGAGCGCGGTGGTGGCGTCGTCGCCGTCGGTCTCGGTGCGCAGCACCACCTCGTCGCCCACCGAGGCGCCGAGGGTCATGATCCCGAGGATGCTCGCGGCGTCCACGGCGTCGCCGCCGGCGGTCTTGGCGATCTTCACCGGCACCGGCTGCTGGCCGGCCTTCTGCGCGAAGAGCGCGGCCGGGCGGGCGTGCAGGCCCTCGGTGATGGCGACGACGACGGTGCGTTCCACGGTGTCCTCCGAACGAGAGGTGGTCTGGACCAGTTCATCGTAGGGACGAGTCGCCGGGTTGGGAAGTCGCGCGCGCCCGGTCGATCGCCATGCCGACGGAGTCGAGCAGCCGCTCCAGCGACGCCTCGAACGGCGTGGCCTCGGCGTCGAAGCCGCCCGCGTCCCAGATCCGCAGCATGGTGGGGTAGCGCTGCGGGTCGAAGTGGTCCACCCAGAAGCTGCTCATCGACGTCCAGTACTCGTCGTTGCTCTGGCCCGAGGCGTCCTTCTCTGCGGACTCCGCGACGGTGGAGCGTGCCAGCCCGCGCACGAACGCGTCGAGGAGCCCGACGATCTCCACCACCTGGCGCTCCGGCAGCCCGGTGTCCACGAGGGTGCGCAGCCCGCACTCCTGCGCGTCGAGGACGGACGGGGTGAGCGGCAGGCGCCACATGTTGGTCTGCAGGATCCACGGGTGGCGCTGGAACAGCTCCCAGTGCGCCCGGGCGTACGCCGCCAGGCCGTCGCGCCACGTCGCCGTGGCGGGCGGCAGCGCGAGCTCGGCGAAGGCGCGGTCGATCATGAGGTCCAGCAGCTCGGTGCGCCCCGGCACGTACGTGTAGAGCGACATCGCGCCGACGCCGAGCCGCCCCGCGACCTTCCGCATCGACAGCCCCTCGAGCCCCTCGGCGTCGGCGATCGCGGTGCCCGCGCCGATCACGTCGTCGAGGGTCAGCCGGGCCCGGCGGCCGCGGCCCGACGGCTGCGGCGGGTCCCACAGGAGGGCCAGCCGCCGCACGACCTCGGGCGGGCGGGGGACGCCGTCGTCCGGCGGTTGCGGCGAGGTGCTCGACGGCGAAGTGCTCGACATGGCTCGTCATCCTCCCATCCCTGTCGTCCGGTCTGCCCCTGGGTCTTGTCGGACCCCATGGTTAGAGTCGAGACTAGTTCCAGTACAGCGTACGAGAGAGGGAATCGCCATGATCCGAGCACGAGGGCTGACCAAGACGTTCAGCCGTCGCAAGGAGACCGTCGAGGCGGTCAAGGGGATCGACGTCGACGTCGCGGAGGGCGAGCTCGTCGCCTTCCTCGGGCCCAACGGGGCCGGCAAGTCCACGACGTTGCGGATGCTGACGTCGCTGCTGGAGCCGACGGCGGGGGAGGCGACCGTCGCCGGCTACGACGTCGTCAAGAGCCCGGCGCAGGTCCGCGCCCGGCTGGGCTTCATCGGGCAGGGCAACGGCGGCGGCTTCAGCTACAAGGTCGTCGACGAGCTCCACAACCAGGGCCGCTTCTACGGGCTGCCGCCCGAGGTGTACCGGGAGCGGGCCGCCGACCTCATGGCGGCGCTCGAGCTGGGCGGCCTCGAGAAGCGGTCCGTGCAGTCGCTGTCGGGCGGCCAGCGCCGCCGGCTCGACGTCGCGCTCGGGCTGATGAACCACCCGCCGCTGCTTTTCCTCGACGAGCCCACCACCGGTCTCGACCCGCACTCGCGGGCCAACCTCTGGGGGCACATCACCGCGATGCGCGAGCGGTACGGGATGACGGTCGTGCTCACCACGCACTACCTCGACGAGGCGGACAGCATGGCCGAGCGCGTCGTCGTCATCGACCACGGCGAGATCATCGCGGACGCCGCGCCCGACGCCCTCAAGCGCCGGTATGCGGACGACACCCTCACCGCCGTCGTCGCGACCGACGACGGCGCGGCGGTCCGGTCCGCGCTCCCCGCCGGCCTGGGCGACGTCGAGGTCACGGCGCACGGCGCCGGGATGCAGGTGCGGGTCGGCACGGCGCAGGGGGCCGAGACGCTGCCCGTCGTCATCGAGGCGCTGCGGGTGGCCGGCATCGCCACGACCTCGGCGAGCGCCCGCCAGGCCAGCCTCGACGACGTGTTCCTCAACCTCACCGGCCGGAGCCTGCGCGAGGAGGCGGCAGCATGACCGAGCAGACCACCACCACCGCGACGACGGCGCAGCACGAGGCGCCGCGGATCGTCACGCGCACCGGGCCGGGCAAGTTCGTCACGGACACCGGGGCGGTGTTCACCCGCGAGATCCTGCTGGTGCTGCGCGACCCGTTCACGCTGATCTTCTCGCTGCTGCAGCCGCTGATCTTCCTCGGCCTGTTCGGGCCGCTGCTCACCGGCACGTTCGGCGGCGGGTTCGGGGGCGGGGGAGCGAGCACTGCGGACACGCTGCAGTGGTTCGTGCCCGGGGTGATCGTCATGATCTCGCTGTTCGGCACCTCGATGACCGGCTCGAACCTGCTGTACGAGATCATGACCGGCTCCTACGAGCGGGTGCTCGCGACGCCGCTGGACCGCTCGGCGATCCTCGTGGGCCGCGCGCTCAAGGAGTTCGCGCCGCTGCTGGTGCAGGGGCTCATCATCGCCGCGGTCTGCATCCCGTTCGGGTTCACGTTCCACGTGCTGCCCGCCCTCGCAGGCCTGGTGCTGCTCGGCGTCTTCGGCGTCGGGATCGGGGCGCTGTCGCACGCGCTGGCCCTCGCGTCGAAGAACCGCGAGTGGCTGTTCTGGGGCGTGCAGCAGTCGCTGCTGTTCCCGCTGCTCATCCTGTCCGGGATGATGCTGCCGCTCGAGGCCGGCCCGTCGTGGATGCAGACGGCGGCGAAGTTCAACCCGCTCACCTACATGGTCGACGCCGAGCGCGTGCTGTTCGGCGGCACGTTCGCCGACCCCGCCGTCCTGTGGGGCGCGGTCGCCGCGGCCGCCACGTGCGCCGTCGGCCTCGTCGTCGGCATCCGGGCGACCCGCAAGGCCGTCTGATCGAGGAGGGCGTCGTGGGTGTGATCGTGGCCCTGTCTCCCGCCGGAACGTGCCCGTCGGGGCGCTGACGGGCCGCGGGGGAGGAGGAGGGCGAGGCCGGACCCGTGGAGT
>NZ_JBHXAW010000220.1:0-7740 GCF_042726645.1 Isoptericola sp. NPDC060257 | reverse complement strand
GACCGCGTGCTCGACCGCGACGTCCTCCGGGTCCGGCCCCATCCCGTGACCTACACTGACGGGAGTGTGGAAGCGCTCCCACGCTCCTCTGCCACCCGCCATGACCCCCCAGGATCGAGGACCGAGAACCATGACCAGCACGTCCACGGCCGCCGCGACCGAGACGGTCGGCGAGGCGATCGCCGCCCGCACGTTCCCCGCCGACTTCCTGTGGGGCACCGCGACCGCGGCCTACCAGATCGAGGGCGCCGCCGCCGAGGGCGGTCGCGGGCCGTCCATCTGGGACACGTACTCCCACACCCCCGGGCGCACCCGCGACGGCGACACCGGCGACGTCGCGTGCGACCACTACCACCGCTGGGCCGAGGACGTGGACCACCTCGACCGGCTCGGCGTCGGCGCCTACCGCCTGTCGATCTCGTGGTCGCGCGTGCAGCCCGGCGGGAGCGGCCCTCTCAACCCCGAGGGCGTCGCGTTCTACCGCGACCTGCTGGACGCGCTGCGCGAGCGCGGCATCCGGCCGTTCGTCACGCTCTACCACTGGGACCTGCCGCAGGAGCTCGAGGACGCCGGCGGCTGGGCGAACCGGGAGACGTCGTACGCCTTCGCCGAGTACGCCCGGCACATGGCCGCCGAGCTCGGCGACCGCGTCGAGGCCTGGACCACCCTCAACGAGCCGTGGTGCTCCGCCTACCTGGGGTACGGCTCCGGCGTCCACGCGCCCGGCCGCACCGAGCCCGCCGCGGCGCTCGCAGCCGTCCACCATCTCAACCTGGCGCACGGGCTCGCCGCGCAGGCGATCCGCGAGGTGCTGCCGGGCGCGCAGGTGTCGATCACCCTGAACCTGCACGCGATCCGGCCGGCGGACGCGGCGTCCGAGGGAGACGCCGACGCCGTCCGGAAGATCGACGCGCTCGCCAACCGGGCGTTCCTCGGTCCGATCCTCGACGGCGCGTACCCCGACGACCTGCTCGCCGACACCGCGCACGTGTCCGACTGGTCGTTCGTCCGCGACGGCGACCTCGAGCGGATCCGCCAGCCCCTCGACGTCCTCGGCGTGAACTACTACTCGACGGTCACCGTGCGGCGGTTCGACGGGGACGGGGAGCGGTCGGAGAACGACGGCCACGGTGCGTCGAGCCACAGCCCGTGGATCGGCGTCACCGACGTCGAGTTCGCCGAGCAGCCCGGCCCGTACACGGCGATGGGCTGGAACATCGAGCCCTCGGGGCTCACCGACCTCCTGCTGCGGCTGCACCGGACGTACCCGGGCCTGCCGCTCGCGGTCACCGAGAACGGCGCCGCCTTCGACGACGAGCTCGTGGTCGACGACGGCGAGCGCCGCGTGCACGACGACCGCCGCGTGGCCTACCTGCACGACCACGTCGAGGCCGTGGGCGCCGCACGCGACGCGGGCGCGGACGTGCGCGGCTACTTCGCGTGGTCGCTCATGGACAACTTCGAGTGGGGCTACGGCTACTCCAAGCGCTTCGGCATCCTGCACGTCGACTACCCGACGGGCGAGCGCACCTGGAAGGACTCCGCCCACTGGTACCGCCGGCTGGTGACCTCCGGCGAGGTGCCGCCGGTCACCGCCGCCGTCTCCCGCTGACGGGCACCCGGCCCTGCCGCACAGGCGGTTGACGCCGTGATCGAGGTCTCGAGACCGCGATTGCGATGTCAACCGCCTGTTCGGCACTACCGTGCGGGCATGACCGCCGCGCGCCCCGACCTGTCGCCCACCCCCACGCCGGACGAAGCCGCCCGGTTCGACGCCGCGCTGCGCGCGCGGTGCAGGGAGCGTCGGGTGCCGGCCCTGTCCGCCGCGGTGGGGCGCGCCGGCGAGGTGGCGTGGACCGGCACGGCCGGCTGGGCGCCGTCCGGCCCGGGCACGGCGTTCCGGATCGGGTCGATCACCAAGCCCATGACGGCCGTGGCCGTGCTGCGGCTGGTGGCCGCCGGGCGGCTCGGCCTGAACGACCCGGTGGGGCGCCATCTCGCGGACGCCCCCGCCCCGGACGCCACGGTCGCCCAGCTGCTCACGCACACCGCGGGCCTGCCGGCCGAGCCGCCGGGGCCGTGGTGGGAGCGGCACGGCGCGGGGCCGTGGGACGGGCTCGTCGCGTCCGGCGTCGAGCCGCTGTGGGAGCCGGGGGAGCGGCACCACTACTCGAACGTGGGCTTCGCGGTGCTGGGGCGGCTGCTCGAGGAGGCGCACGGCCGGTCGTGGGACGCCGTCCTGCGCGACGAGGTCTGGGCGCCGCTGGGCATGACGAGCACCGGGCGGACGCCGTCGGGGGAGTCCGCCGTCGGGTACGCCGTGCACCCCGACGCCGACCGCGTCCTCGTCGAGCCCGTGGCCGCCTACGGTGCGATGGGGCCGGCGGGGGAGGTGTGGTCGACCCCGTCGGACCTGGTGCGGTTCGGGTCGTGGCTGGTGGGCGCGGGCGGCGCCGCCGGTGACGCCGCCGGAGACGACGTGCTCCCGCTCGCGTGGCGGCGCCGGATGGCGGTGCCACGGGCGGTGGTCGACGACGACGTGCCGTTCACGTCCGCGTGGGGGCTGGGCGTGTCCGTGCACCACGCGCAGGGTGACGAGGGGCGCCCCGACCGGCGCACGGTGGGCCACGGCGGCTCGGTGCCGGGGTTCACCGCGACGCTGCGCGCGGACCCCGCGACGGGCGACGTCGTCGCCGTCTGCGGCAGCTCGACCGCCGGGTTCGGCGACGCGTCCTTCCTGCTCGACCTCCTGGACGGGCCGGCTCCCGTCCCCGTCTCCGCCCCCGCCGGCCCCGCCGATCCCGGCGCCCTGGCGCTGGCCGGGACCTGGTACTGGGGCCCGATGGCGTACACGCTGTCCGTGCGCCCCGACGGCTGCCTGGACCTGAGCGCGCTGGACGGCCGGAGCACGGTGTTCGGGCCCGCGCCCGGCGGCGGCTGGGTCGGCGTGGCGGGCGGCTACTGGCGGGGGGAACGGCTGCGGCCCGTCGCGACCGGCACGCCCGCGGAGGCCCTCGACGTCGGCACCTTCCACCTCACCCGCACGCCGTACGACCCGGCGACGGCGGTGCCGGGCGGCGTCGACCCCGCCGGGTGGCGCGCCGTCGACTGACGGTCGCCCGCGGGTGTGCGACACACCACCGCGCGCGACACGCCGATGACGTCGACGAGTTTTCGGCCGGCTCCGCGCCGGGAATGTCCGATCTGCCGGACCCTTCCCGGGCGGGAGCTCGAGGGTCGGCCGGACCGGGGCCCCGCAGCGCGGGGACGCGTCGTCGCGCACACGCTGTGGACGCCCGTCGCCCACCGCCTGTGGACATCCGGACGAGATCCGCACGGTGCTGCGGAAGGTCGGCCCGAGGCGGTGTTGACGGCGCGCCGTGCGCCCTGTGGACGAGGGCTGTCGGACCCCCGTGGGACGCTGTGAGAGAGGGTGCGAGGCGAGGGGTGTTCGACGAATGACAGCCGTGTCAACCACAAGATGTCGGCCCCGCGCGCGCCCCGACCACTAGGTGTAGTGTTTGGAGCACGCGGGGCGCACAGCCCTTCGAACAAAGCACACCGGCGTAGTTCCACGGGCGTCATCCCTGGTCCGGGCCCTTTCGAGGCCCGTCGAGGGGACCGGCTCGCAGGGTCGCGACACCGGTCGGACGAAGCCCCCCGGCGGGGAGCGCAGAGAGGGAGAGACACATGAGCATCACGGTCTACAGCAAGCCGGCCTGCGTGCAGTGCGACGCGACCTACCGCGCCCTCGACCGGAAGGGTGTCGAGTACTCGGTGGTCGACATCACGCAGGACGCCGAGGCGCTCGAGATGGTCCGCGGGCTCGGCTACCTGCAGGCCCCGGTCGTCGTCGCCGGCGACACCCACAGGTCGGGCTTCCGCCCGGACCAGATCGCCGCGGTCGCGGCGCAGCAGGCCGTCTCGGCCTGACGCGCACCTCGGCACAGACTCGACAGGACGCGGGGCCCGCAGGCCGCGGCCCCGCACCCCACGAACGGCCGGCGCCCCGGGCTTCGACACCCGACCCGGGGCGCCGTGCGTGTTCCTCGACGCAGCGCGTCGGCCTGGTAGCAGCATCCGGGGGGAGGCTGAACATGAGTTCTCTCGTCTACTTCTCCAGCGTGTCGGAGAACACCCACCGGTTCGTCCAGCGTCTCGGGCTCGAGGAGCTCGGCATGTCCGTGCACCGGATCCCGGTGCGCAAGCAGGACGGCTTCCTCACGGTGACCGAGCCCTACGTGCTCATGGTCCCGACCTACGGCGGGGGCAACGAGGGCGGCGCGGTGCCACGGCGCGTGCGCGAGTTCCTCAACGACCCGCACAACCGGTCGCTCGCCCGCGGCGTCATCGCCGCGGGGAACACCAACTTCGGCGCTGCCTACTGCATCGCCGGCGACATCATCTCCGCGAAGTGCCAGGTGCCCTACCTGTACGCCTTCGAACTCCTGGGGACGGCTGAGGACGCCACGCGCGTCCGTGACGGATTGGGACGATTTTGGCAACGACAGTCACTGATCTCGGCGTGAGCTCGACGACGGACCCGGAGCTCGCGGGGGCCACCCCCGTGCCGCTGCAGGGCGTGCAGCTCGACTACCACGCCCTCAACGCGATGCTGAACCTGTACGGCGCGGACGGCCGGATCCAGTTCGAGAAGGACCGCGAGGCCACCACCGCCTACTTCGAGCAGCACGTGCTGCCGAACACGATCCAGTTCGAGACGCTCGACGCGAAGCTCGACTACCTGATCGAGAACAAGTACTACGACCCGGCGGTCCTCGAGAAGTACTCGCGCGCCTTCGTCAAGGAGCTGTTCCGGCTCGCGTACTCGAAGGACTTCCAGTTCGAGTCGTTCCTCGGCGCGTTCAAGTACTACACGTCGTACACGCTGAAGACGTTCGACGGGAAGAAGTACCTCGAGCGCTTCGAGGACCGCGTCTCGATGGTCGCGCTCGGCCTCGCCGACGGCGACGAGCAGGTCGCGCGCGACATCGTCGAGGAGGTCGTCTCCGGACGGTTCCAGCCGGCGACCCCGACCTTCCTCAACGTGGGCAAGGCGCAGCGCGGCGAGCCCGTGTCCTGCTTCCTGCTGCGCATCGAGGACAACATGGAGTCCATCGCGCGCGGCATCAACTCCGCCCTGCAGCTCTCCAAGCGCGGCGGCGGCGTGGCGCTGCTGCTCAGCAACGTCCGGGAGCACGGCGCGCCGATCAAGCACATCCAGAACCAGTCGTCCGGCGTCATCCCCGTGATGAAGCTGCTCGAGGACTCCTTCTCGTACGCCAACCAGCTCGGGGCGCGCCAGGGCGCCGGCGCGGTGTACCTGCACGCACACCACCCCGACATCATGCGGTTCCTCGACACCAAGCGGGAGAACGCGGACGAGAAGATCCGCATCAAGACGCTCTCCCTCGGCGTCGTCATCCCCGACGTCACGTTCGAGCTGGCCAAGCAGAACGCGGACATGCACCTGTTCAGCCCGTACGACGTCGAGCGCGTCTACGGCAAGCCGTTCGCCGACATCTCGATCTCGGAGAAGTACGACGAGCTCGTCGCCGACGACCGCATCACGAAGACGACGATCAAGGCCCGCGACTTCTTCCAGACGATCGCGGAGCTGCAGTTCGAGTCCGGCTACCCGTACGTGATGTTCGAGGACACCGTGAACGCGGCGAACCCGATCAAGGGCCGCATCACCCACTCGAACCTGTGCTCGGAGATCCTGCAGGTGTCGACGCCGTCGACGTTCCACGAGGACCTGTCCTACGACCACGTGGGCCGCGACATCTCCTGCAACCTCGGCTCGCTGAACATCGCGAAGACGATGGACTCGCCGGACTTCGCCAAGACGATCGACACCGCGATCCGCGCGCTGACCGCCGTCTCCGACCAGACGAGCATCGAGTCGGTCCCGTCGATCCGTCGCGCGAACGAGCTCGGCCACGCCATCGGCCTCGGGCAGATGAACCTGCACGGCTACCTCGCCCGCGAGCGGATCTACTACGGCTCCGACGAGGGCGTCGACTTCACGAACCTCTACTTCTACACGGTCGCGTACCACGCGATCGCGGCGTCGAACCGCCTCGCGATCGAGCGCGGCAAGGCGTTCGGCGGGTTCGAGGACTCCAAGTACGCCACCGGCGAGTACTTCGACAAGTACACCGACGGCGAGTGGAAGCCGGCGACCGAGCGCGTCGCGCGGCTCTTCGCGGAGGCCGGCGTCGCCATCCCGACGCAGGACGACTGGCGCGCGCTCAAGGCCTCGGTCATGGAGCACGGCATCTACAACCAGAACCTCCAGGCCGTGCCGCCCACCGGCTCGATCAGCTACATCAACAACTCGACGTCGTCGATCCACCCGGTGCCCGCCAAGATCGAGATCCGCAAGGAGGGCAAGCTCGGTCGCGTGTACTACCCGGCGCCGTACATGACGAACGACAACCTGGACTACTACCAGGACGCGTACGAGATCGGCTACGAGAAGATCATCGACACCTACGCCGCCGCGACGCAGCACGTGGACCAGGGCCTGTCGCTGACGCTGTTCTTCCCCGACACGGTGACGACGCGCGACGTCAACCGCGCCCAGATCTACGCCTGGCGCAAGGGGATCAAGACGCTGTACTACATCCGTCTCCGTCAGATGGCCCTCGAGGGCACGGAGATCGAGGGCTGCGTCAGCTGCATGCTGTGACCGCGTCGAGCAACTATCAGGAATTCGGGGAAGAGACAGAGATGGCGCCCACGGGGAAGCTCAAGCTCATCGATCGCGTGAGTGCGATCAACTGGAACCGGCTGCAGGACGAGAAGGACCTCGAGGTCTGGGACCGCCTGGTCGGCAACTTCTGGCTGCCGGAGAAGGTGCCGGTGTCGAACGACATCCAGTCGTGGCACACGCTCACCGACGCCGAGCGGCTCATGACCACCCGCGTGTTCACCGGCCTCACGCTGCTGGACACCATCCAGGGCACGGTCGGCGCGGTGTCCCTCATCCCCGACGCGCTGACCCCGCACGAGGAGGCGGTGTACACCAACATCGCGTTCATGGAGTCGGTGCACGCCAAGAGCTACTCGTCGATCTTCTCGACGCTGATCTCGACGCGGGAGATCGACGAGGCGTTCGCCTGGTCGGAGCAGAACCCGCACCTGCAGCGCAAGGCCGAGATCGTGCTCGACTACTACCGGGGCGACGACCCGCTGAAGCGCAAGGTCGCCTCGACGATGCTCGAGTCGTTCCTGTTCTACTCCGGCTTCTACGCGCCGATGTACTGGTCCAGCCGCGCCAAGCTCACGAACACGGCCGACCTCATCCGCCTCATCATCCGCGACGAGGCCGTGCACGGGTACTACATCGGCTACAAGTACCAGAAGGGCCTGGCGCAGGTCAGCCAGACCGAGCAGGACGAGCTCAAGGCCTACACGTTCGAGCTGCTCTTCGAGCTGTACGAGAACGAGGTCGAGTACACCGACGCGCTGTACGGCGAGCTCGGCCTCACCGAGGACGTCAAGGCGTTCCTGCGGTACAACGCCAACAAGGCCCTCATGAACCTGGGCTACGAGGCGCTGTTCCCCAAGGAGGACACGGCCGTGAACCCGGCCATCCTCGCCGCGCTGTCGCCGAACGCCGACGAGAACCACGACTTCTTCTCCGGGTCGGGCTCGTCGTACGTCATCGGCAAGGCCGTGGCCACCGAGGACGACGACTGGGACTTCTGACCCAGCCGAGGGAGGGCGAGAGGG
>NZ_JBHXAW010000219.1:0-7759 GCF_042726645.1 Isoptericola sp. NPDC060257 | reverse complement strand
GCGGTCCCCCTGCGGGGCCGCGCCGTCGTCGTGCGTGCTGCTGCCGTCAGATGACGCCGAAGGCGATCATCGCGTCGGCGACCTTGGTGAAGCCGGCGACGTTGGCGCCGACGACGTAGTCACCGGGCGCCTCGTACTCCTCCGCCGTGGCGAGGCAGTTGTCGTGGATGCCGGTCATGATCTCGGCGAGGCGGGACTCGGTGTAGTCGAAGCTCCACGAGTCGCGCGAGGCGTTCTGCTGCATCTCCAGCGCCGACGTCGCGACGCCGCCCGCGTTCGCGGCCTTGCCCGGGCCGAACAGCACGCCGGCCTCGCGCAGGAGGGCGACGGCCTCCGGGGTGGTCGGCATGTTGGCGCCCTCCGCGACGGCGCGGACGCCGTTGGCGACGAGCTGCTTGGCGTCGGTCTCGGAGAGCTCGTTCTGGGTGGCGCAGGGCAGCGCGACGTCGGTGGGGACGTCCCAGATGCTGCCGTCGGACACCAGCCGGGCGCCGGGGCGCTGGTCGACGTAGTCGGACACGCGGCCGCGCCGGACCTCCTTGACCTCCTTGAGCAGGTCGAGGTCGATGCCGGCCTCGTCGACGACGTAGCCCGACGAGTCCGAGAACGTGATCACGCGGCCGCCGAGCTGCTGCGCCTTCTCCGCCGCGTAGATCGCGACGTTGCCCGAGCCGGACACCGAGACGCGACGGCCGTCGAGGCTCTCGCCCTTGGTGCCGAGCATGCTCTGCGCGAAGAGCACCGCGCCGTAGCCGGTGGCCTCCCGGCGCACCAGCGAGCCGCCCCAGGTGAGGCCCTTGCCGGTGAGGACGCCGGACTCGTAGCGGTTGGTGATCCGCTTGTACTGGCCGAACAGGTAGCCGACCTCGCGGGCGCCCACGCCGATGTCGCCGGCGGGCACGTCCGTGTACTCGCCGATGTGGCGGTACAGCTCCGTCATGAACGACTGGCAGAACCGCATGACCTCGCCGTCGGACCGGCCGCGGGGGTCGAAGTCGGAGCCGCCCTTGCCGCCGCCGATCGGCAGCCCGGTGAGGGCGTTCTTGAAGATCTGCTCGAAGCCGAGGAACTTCACGATCCCCAGGTACACCGAGGGGTGGAAGCGCAGGCCGCCCTTGTACGGGCCGAGGGCCGAGTTGTACTCGACGCGGAAGCCGCGGTTGATCCGCACGCGGCCCGTGTCGTCGACCCACGGCACGCGGAAGATGATCTGCCGCTCGGGCTCGCAGATGCGCTCGAGCACGGCGGCCTCGACGTACTGCGGGTTCTTGCGCAGCACCGGGCCCAGCGACTCGAAGACCTCGCGCACGGCCTGGTGGAACTCCACCTCGCCGGGATTGCGGCGCAGCACCTCGGCGAACACAGGCTGCAGACGGTCTTCCATCGGGGCTCCTCCCGGTAGGTGGGGAGCGCGCCCGCAAGGCCCGGAGGGCGGCACGGCACACGCACGTCCCTTGCAGGGTATGCGCTCGCGAGACGTGATCTCACACGCCGAGACGACGGCGGCGTCCGTCGGTCGCGCCCGTCGAGACCACGCGGGTCTCGACAGGCTCGACCGACGAGCCCAGCCGCGCGCGTCAGCCGAAGATGCGCGGCAGCGTGCCCTCGTGCGCCTCGCGGGCCTCGGCGAGCGGCACCGTGAAGGTCTCGCCGTCGAAGCCGCCGGCCACCGCCAGCTCCTCGCCGCCGGTGCGGCCGAGACGCAGCACCGGCACGCCGGCGGCCTCCGCCACCGCGACGAGCTCGGGCTCGTGCTCCGGGTCGACGGCCACCAGGGCGCGCGCGGTGGACTCGCTGAACAGGGCGGCGAACGGCGTCACGCCGTCGCGGCCGGTGACGCCGTCGAGCGCGACGTCGGCGCCGACGCCGTAGCGCAGCGACGCCTCGAGCAGCCCCTGGGCGAGGCCGCCCTCGGACAGGTCGTGCGCGGCGGCGACCAGGCCCTGCTCGCGCGCCTCGACCAGCGCAGAGGCGAGCGCGCGCTCGGCCGCCAGGTCCACGCGAGGCGGCAGGCCGCCCAGGTGCCCGTGCTCGACGTCGGCCCACGCGGAGCCGTCGAGCTCGTCGGCCGTGCGGCCCAGCAGCAGGATCGACAGACCCTCGGCGCGCCAGCCCGACGGCACCGCCGTGCGCACGTCGTCGATGACGCCGAGGACGCCGACGACGGGCGTCGGGTGGATCGACGAGTCGATCTGCCCCGGCTCGCCGGTGCCGTTGTAGAGCGAGACGTTGCCGCCCGTGACCGGGACGCCGAGCTCCTGGCACGCGTCCGCGAGGCCCTCGATCGCCTCGACGAGCTGCCACATCGAGTCCGGGTGCTCGGGCGAGCCGAAGTTGAGGCAGTCCGTCACGGCGAGCGGCTTCGCGCCGGCCGTCGCGACGTTCCGGTACGCCTCCGCGAGCGCGAGCTGGGCGCCCGTGCGCGGGTCGAGCTTGCCGTAGCGGCCGTTGGCGTCGGTGGCGAGGGCGACGCCGCGGCCGGTGGCCTCGTCGACGCGGACCACGCCGCCGTCGTCGGGCTGCGCGAGCGCGGTGTTGCCCTGGACGAAGCGGTCGTACTGGTTCGTCACCCAGGCCTTGGACGCGAGGTTCGGCGACGCCAGCAGGCGCAGCGCGGTGGCGCGGAGGTCGTCGGCCGACGCCGGGCGGGCCAGGCCCGCGGCGACCGTGGTGTCGGCCTGCAGGCCGTCCTGCCACGCCGGGCGGGCGTAGGGGCGCTCGTAGACGGGGCCCTCGTGCGCGACCGTCTTCGGGTCGACGTCCACGATCCGCTGGCCGTGGTGGTCGATGGTGAGGCGGCCGGAGTCGTTGACCTCGCCGATGACGGCGGTCTCGACGTCCCACTTGCCGGTGATCGCGAGGAACTGCTCGAGCTTCTCGGGCGTGACCACCGCCATCATGCGCTCCTGCGACTCCGACATGAGGATCTCGCCGGCGTTCAGGGTGGGGTCGCGCAGCAGCACGTCGTCGAGCCAGACGTGCATGCCGCCGTCGCCGTTGGACGCCAGCTCGCTCGTCGCGCAGGAGATGCCCGCGGCGCCGAGGTCCTGGATGCCCTCCACGACCTGCGCGGCGTAGAGCTCGAGGCAGCACTCGATGAGCACCTTCTCCATGAAGGGGTCGCCCACCTGGACGCTCGGCCGCTTGGCCGGAACGCCGTCCTCGAACGTCTCGGAGGCGAGGATCGAGGCCCCGCCGATGCCGTCGCCGCCCGTGCGGGCACCGAACAGGACCACCTTGTTGCCCACTCCAGAAGCGTTCGCCAGGTGGATGTCCTCGTGGCGGAGCACCCCGAGGCACAGCGCGTTGACGAGCGGGTTGCCCTGGTAGGAGCCGTCGAAGACGAGCTCGCCGCCGATGTTGGGCAGGCCGAGCGAGTTCCCGTAGCCGCCGACGCCGCTCACGACGCCGTGCACCACGCGCGCGGTGTCCGGGTGGTCGACGGCGCCGAACCGCAGCTGGTCCATCACGGCCACGGGGCGCGCGCCCATCGAGATGATGTCGCGGACGATGCCGCCGACCCCGGTCGCGGCGCCCTGGTAGGGCTCCACGAACGACGGGTGGTTGTGCGACTCGACCTTGAAGGTGACCGCCCAGCCGTCGCCGACGTCGACGACGCCCGCGTTCTCGCCGATGCCGACGAGCAGGTGCTCCTTCATCTCCTCGGTCACCCGGTCGCCGAACTTCTTCAGGTGCACCTTGGACGACTTGTACGAGCAGTGCTCGGACCACATCACCGAGTACATGGCCAGCTCGGCGGCCGTCGGGCGGCGCCCGAGCAGGTCGCGGATGCGCTGGTACTCGTCCGGCTTGAGGCCGAGCTCGGCGTACGGCTGGACCTCGTCCGGCGTGGACGCGGCGGTCTCGACGGTGTCCAGCTGGGGGCGGGGGGCGGACACGGCTTCGGCACGGTCGGCAGCGGCGGTCATCAACTTCCCTCGGGTCGCGCGAGTACTGCAGAGCTCAGGGCTCGGACCGGGTGATCACCGCACCGCGGGGTGCCGGCATCCGGCGTCGGTCCGTGCGGGGGCGCCTCGCGGCGCCCCGCCAGTCTACCGGCGCCGGACGGCACCCCGGACGGGGCGGCAGGATGGGTGCATGCCGATCCTGCCCACCGAGCGCGACCCCCGCCTGATCACCGTGCGCCGGGGCGGGACCCTCACCGACGACGACCACCGGATGCTGGCCGGGTGGGCGGTGGCCTGCGCCGACCACGTGCTGCCCCTCTTCGAGCGCGCGGCGCCGGACGACGACCGCCCCCGGCAGGCGCTCGAGGTCGCCCGCGGCTGGATCCGGGGCGAGGTGCCGATGCGCGAGGCGCACCGCACCGCCTTCGTCGCGAACGCCGCCGGCAAGGGCCGTCCCGACCCCGCCCGGTTCGCGGCGCTCGCGGCCGGGCAGGCCGTCGCCGTGGCCCACGTCGCCGCGCACGACCTGGGCGCCGCCGCCTACGCGATCCGGGCCGCGAGCGCCGCCGCCCCTGCCGGCGAGGCCGAGGCCGCCCGGCTCGCCGAGCGGGACTGGCAGCGGGAGCAGGTGCCCGCCGAGCTGCTCGACCTGGTCCTCGACGACCAGCGGGCGCGCTCCGCGATCTGCTGGGACGTCTTCGACGACCAGCCGGGTCGGGCGCGCACCGTCAGCCCTTGACCGACCCCGACGCGAGGCCTGCCACGTAGTACCGCTGCAGGGCCACGTACAGCACGACGCACGGGATCATCGCGACCACGGACCCGGCGGCCAGGAGCCCGAAGTTCACCTGCCCGTACGCCCCCTGCTGCAGGTTCACCAGCGACACGGGCAGCGTGTAGAGGGACGAGTCGGTGAGGAACGTGAGCGCCCCGAGGAACTCCGTCCACGAGGCGAGGAACGCGTAGAGGGCGGCCGTCGCGGCGCCGGGCAGCACGAGCGGCCGCAGCACGGACACGATCATGCGCACGGTCCCCGCGCCGTCCACGTGCGCGGAGTCCTCGATCTCGCCGGGCACCGACTCGAACGCGTTGCGCATGACGAACACGCAGAACGGGAGGTTCACGGTCGTGTAGAAGAGCACGAGGCCGAACAGGCTGTCCGTGAGCCGCATCGCGTTCATCTGCAGGTACAGCGGGGTGAGGATCGCCTGGAACGGCACCATGAGGGTCACCAGCACCAGCCCGAACAGCAGGCCCCGGCCGCGGAAGCCGAACTTGGCGAACCCGTACCCGGCGAGGGTCGCGAGGACCGCCGTGAGCACGGCCGTCGCCACGGACACGACGACCGAGTTCACGATGCCGCGCCAGATCTCCGGCTGGTCGAGGATCAGCCGGAAGTTGACCCACGACAGGTCGAGGAAGCGCCCGTCCGGCGCGGCCACGACCACGTCGCCGGGCTGCCCGGACCGCACCAGCGCCAGCGCCAGCGGCACGAGGAAGACGAGGGCGGCGAGGATGCCGCCCACGGCGTACAGCGTGCGGCGCACGCGCGTGTCGCGCTCGGGGCCCGACGTCGGCCCTGCCGCGCCTGGCGAGGACCCGCGGCCCGGGCTCGTGCCGCGAGAGCTCCCGCCCGGCGCGCCCAGCCCGGTCGTGCCCGGTGCGCTCGTCGTGACCGCCATGTCAGCTCCTCTCCCGCAGCAGCCAGAACTGCGCCGCGGTGACCAGTCCGGTGATGACGACCAGCACGAGCGACATCGCCGTCGCCGCGCCCAGCTGCAGCTGCACGAACGCCCGGCGGTAGATCGCCATCACCACGGTGGTGGTGTCGGAGCCGGGGCCGCCCTGGGTCAGGATGTAGAACTGCGTGAACGCGAGCAGCGACCCGATGACGGAGAGCACGACGGTCATCGCGATGGTGCGGCGCAGCAGGGGGATCGTGATCGACCGTTCGCGCATCCACCACGAGGCGCCGTCGAGCTCGGCCGACTCGTAGACCTCACGCGGGATGCCCTGCATCCCCGACATGAGCAGCACCATGGTGAGCCCGGACACCGCCCAGATCACCATGACGCACAGCAGCCCGGTGGCGAGCGGCCCGTCGACGAGCCACGCCGTCGAGCCGTCGGTGATCCCGAGGGCCTTGAGCACCACGTTCACCATGCCGCTGTTCGGCTGTGCCTCGAGCAGCATGAGGAAGCTGAGCGTCGTGAGGCCGATGACGTACGGGACGAAGAAGATCGTGCGCAGCACCGTGGCGCCGCGGCGGTTGGACCGCACGACCACCGCCAGCGTGTAGCCGAGCGCGAGGATCGGCAGCGTGACGATCGCGGTGTAGAGCAGGGTGTAGCCGACGGCCCGCCAGAACGTGGGGTCCGTGAGCACGGACGCGTAGTTCTCCAGGCCGATGAACCGCCACGTCCCGATGAGCGGGAGGTTGGTGAACGAGATCCCCACGGCGGAGACGAGCGGCACGAGCACGAACACGACGACGAACGCGACCGCCGGCGCGACGAGCAGCACCCCCGTGCGGGCGGGGTGCGTGAGGGTGCCGTGACGTCGTGCGGGCCGGGCGACGGCCGGGGCGCTCATGCCTGGGCCTGCCGCAGGATGCGGTCGTACGTGGTCTGGGCCTCGTCCATGGCGGCGTCGACCTCCCCGTCGAAGACGGCCCTGCGGAACATGCGCAGCCAGGGCCCGTCCTGCTGGTTGTAGATGAGGTTGTAGGCGAGCGTCGTGGGGGCGTACCCCGAGTCGAGCTGCTCGAGCGTGGGTGTGACGAGCGGGTGCTCGCGGGCGAACTCCGGCGTCACGACGTCGGAGCGGATCGGCGAGTAGAACCCGTCGGGCATGCGCGCCTGCTGCTCGAGGGCGACCGCGAAGCGGATGAGCTCGGCCGCCCCCTCCGGGTTCTCCCCGCCCGCGGGCATGCAGAGGTTGTCGCCGCCGTCGAAGAACGCGCGGCCGCCGTCCGGCCCGGGCAGCAGCACGACGCGGCTGCGCTCCAGGAGCTCGGGCGACGCGTTCGGCGCCACGACGCCGTACCCGCCGGGGAACATCCCGAGCCGTCCGGCGACGTAGTCGGCCGACCAGCGCGACGCGTCGTCGGCGAAGCAGCCGGGCGGCACCAGCTGCTCCTCCCAGAGCGTGCGCTCGAGGTCGAGCGTGCGGCGCAGCGCGTCGTTGCCGGCGACGTTCCCGCGCTGGTCGCCGACGTCGCCGGCGATGAGGTCGACGCCCGTGGCCCACACGTGCGGCTGCACGGTGAACCCCAGCGCGCCGGACGCGTTGCCGGGAAACGACCAGCCGTACGTGTCGTCCCCGAGCCCCGCGATCGCGCGGGCGGCCTCGAGGATCCCCTGGAACGACGCGGTGTGCTCGTCGACGTCCAGGCCGGCGCGGTCGAACAGCTCGGTGTTGCAGAACAGGACCGAGAAGTCGCCGAGGAAGGGCACCCCGTAGTGCTTGCCCTCCTTGGTGGCGAGGGCCAGGTGGCCGGGGCTGAGGGCGTCGCCGAGGGCGAGGTCCTCCACCAGCGGCGTGAGGTCGGTGAACACGTCGCGGAAGGCGAACATCGTCGAGTAGATGTCGTCGATGTCGATGACGTCGGGCACCCGGCCGCCGCGGATCGCCGTGGCGACCTTGGTGACGTACTGGCCGTTCTGGATCGGCGTGAGCCGCACCCGGACGCGGTCCTGCGCCGCGTGGAAGGCGTCGACCACGGCCTGGACGCCGTTGACCGTGTCCGAGCGGCACCACATCTCCACCGTGCCGCGCGCGCCGTCCCCGAATCCGGGGGCGCCGACGTCGACGGCGGTGGCCGGCGTCGCGCAGCCGGCCAGTCCCACGCC
>NZ_JBHXAW010000218.1:0-7808 GCF_042726645.1 Isoptericola sp. NPDC060257 | reverse complement strand
ATCTGCCGCGGGAACCCGATCGTTCCCGCGACAGATCGCTTGCTGGAAGGTCAGTCCAGGACGACGCCGGAGGGGGATGCTGCGAGCGCAAGGGCCTCGCGGGTCGTCGGCGCGACGACGTCGGGCCGGTCCGGCCCGTCCCACGACCGGCCGTGGGAGACCCAGGCGGTCCGTGTGCCCGCCGCGCGCCCGGCCGCGACGTCGGCGTGGCCGGCGTCGCCGACCATCCACACCTGCTGCCGGTCGACGTCGGCCGCGCCCAGCCGGTCCAGGGCGATCTCGAGCAGGCGCGGGTCGGGCTTCGCGACGCCCTCCTCCTCGGACACCACGACCGCGTCGACGTGGTCGCCGAGGCCGCAGCGCGCGATCTTGCCGCGCTGCTGGGCCGACGTCCCGTTGGTCACGACGGCCACCCGGTCCCCGGCCCCGCGCAGCGCGTCGAGCGAGGAGACGACGCCGTCGTACGGGCGCACGCCCTCGAGGATCCCCGCGCGGAAGCGCTCGATCGCGGCGGGCACGTCGTCGTCCCAGCCGAGGCGGTCGATCAGCACGCGGGCGAGGGCCGCCTTGGAGCCGTGCCCGCCCTCGTCGGCCGTGAGGATCGCGGCGAGGTCGCCCGCGGACCCGCCCATGACCTCGACCTCCCCGGTCGCCCACGACGCGAACGCCTCCGCCCGGCCCACCAGCGTGTTGTCGAGGTCGAGCAGCCAGATCATGACCGTGAGGCTAGCGGGCGCCGGGCGCCGGGCGCCGGGCGGCGCCCGTCTCGCGTCAGTCGCGCGCGAGCGCCGCGAGCGCGTCGCGCACGGCGTCCTCGGCCCGCATCCGCTGCTGGCCGATGATCTGGTCGCGGCTGGCGTGGTCGAGGAACGCCACCGGCAGGCCGACGTGCACGAACGGCGTGCGCACGCCCTGCTCCCCCGCCCGCTGGGCGGTCATGGCTCCGACGCCGCCGTCGACGACGCCGTCCTCGATCGTCAGCACGAGATCGTGCTCGCCGGCGAGCTTGACCAGCGCCTCGGGCACCGGCAGCACCCACGTCGGCGCGACGACGTCGACCGCCAGGCCGTGCGCGGCCAGGGACTCGCCCGCCGCGAGCGCCGTGCCGACCATCGACCCGACACCCACGACGAGCACCTTGCGCCCGTCGCCCGCGCTGCCGCCACCCGGCACGTGGCGGGCGACGACGTCCACGCCGTCGAGCTCCTCGAGCGCCGGGATCGCGTCGGCGAGCGCGCCCTTGGGGTAGCGCACCACGGTCGGCGCGTCGTCGACGTCCACCGCCGCGCGCAGGGCCGCGCGGAGGGTGGGCTCGTCGCGGGGGGCGGCGAGCCGCAGCCCGGGGACGATGCGCAGCATCGCCATGTCCCACATCCCGTTGTGGCTGGCCCCGTCGTCGCCGGTGACGCCGGCCCGGTCGAGCACGAACGTCACGCCCGCCCGGTGGAGCGCGGCGTCCATGAGCACCTGGTCGAAGGCGCGGTTGAGGAACGTGGCGTAGACGGCGACCACCGGGTGCAGCCCGGCGAAGGCCATGCCGGCCGCCGAGGTCGCGGCGTGCTGCTCGGCGATGCCGACGTCGAAGGTGCGGCCCGGGAACTCCTGCGCGAACGGCGCCAGGCCCACCGGGTGCAGCATCGCCGCGGTGATGGCGACGACGTCCGGCCGGTCGCGGCCGATCTTCACGATCTCGTCGGCGAAGACCTTGGTCCAGCCGAACCGCGACGGCGCGACGGGCAGCCCGGTCTCGGGGTGGATCTGACCGACGGCGTGGAAGCGGTCGGCGACGTCCTGCTCGGCCGGGGTGTAGCCGCGCCCCTTCTCGGTGATGGCGTGCACGATCACGGGCCCGCCGTAGGCCTTGGCCCGGCGCAGCGCCTGCTCCATCGCCGCGACGTCGTGCCCGTCGACCGGGCCGACGTACTTCAGGCCGAGGTCCTCGAACATGCCCTGCGGCGCGACGACGTCCTTGATGCCCTTCTTCAGCCCGTGCAGCCAGTCGTACGCGAAGCGGCCGGGCGCGCCCGTGCGGTGCAGGGTGCGCTTGCCCCACGACAGGAACGCCTCGTAGCCGCGGGTGGTCCGCAGGGTGTCGAGGTGGTTGGCCACGCCGCCGATCGTCGGCGAGTAGGAGCGCCCGTTGTCGTTGACGACGATGACGAGCCGGCGGTCCTGCGACGCCGCGATGTTGTTCAGCGCCTCCCAGGCCATGCCGCCCGTGAGCGCGCCGTCGCCGATGACGGCGGCGACGTGCCGCTCCGGGTGCCCCTGCACGGCGTTGGCCTTGGCCACGCCGTCGGCCCACGACAGCGCGGTGGAGGCGTGCGAGTTCTCGACGACGTCGTGCTCGGACTCGGCGCGCGAGGGGTAGCCGGACATGCCGCCCGCCTTGCGCAGCGCGGAGAAGTCCTGCCGGCCCGTGAGGAGCTTGTGCACGTACGCCTGGTGGCCCGTGTCGAAAACCAGGGTGTCCCGCGGGGACGCGAAGACGCGGTGCAGCGCGATCGTCAGCTCGACGACGCCCAGGTTCGGCCCGAGGTGACCGCCGGTGCGCGACACCTGGTCGACCAGGAAGGCCCGGATCTCCGCCGCGAGCTGCGTCGTCTGCTCCGGCGAGAGCCGGCGGACGTCCTCGGGCGAGCCGATGCTGCTCAGCAGGCTCATGCGTTCCTCCCCGTTCATAACCACACCACTCTAGGCGGTCCCGCCCCGTGGTCCGGGACGTCCCGCGGACGGCGCTCCGCCACGTGCGGGCGAGCGAGAGGGTAGTTTCGACCCTGCCGACGGGAACACGTGACCGCCGGCGAGCGTTCGGCAGAGGGACGACCCAGGAAGCTCGTCCTCTCCCGACACATCTCTCAGGGGACACCTGTGCGCTTTCTCGACGGGCAGCAGCCCACCACCGACCTCACCTACGGCGACGTCTTCATGGTCCCGTCCCGCTCGGACGTGACCAGCCGCTTCGACGTCGACCTCTCCACCGACGACGGCACGGGGACGACGATCCCGGTCGTCGTGGCGAACATGACGGCCGTCGCGGGCCGCCGGATGTCCGAGACGGTCGCCCGCCGCGGCGGCATCGCGATCATCCCGCAGGACATCCCGGTCGACGTCGTCGCCGACGTCGTGGCCGACGTGAAGTCGAAGGACCCGGTCATCGAGACGCCCGTCGTCGTGGCGCCCACGGACACCGTCTCCACGGTGCTGACGCTGCTGGGCAAGCGCGCGCACGGCGCGGCGGTCGTGGTGGCCGACGGGAAGCCCGTGGGCGTCGTCACGGAGGGTGACTGCGCCGCCGTCGACCGGTTCGCCCAGGTGCACCAGGTGATGTCGGACGACGTCGTCGCGCTCGATGCCGCGGCGATCGACTCCGAGGGGCTCGAGGCCACGTTCGAGCGCATGCACGCCGCCAAGATCCACCTCGCGCCCGTCGTGCGCGACGGCGTCCTCGCGGGCGTCCTCACCCGCAAGGGCGCCGTGCGCTCGTCCGTGTACCGGCCCGCGCTCGACGCCGCCGGCCGGCTGCGGATCGGCGCGGCCGTCGGCATCAACGGCGACGTGGCCGCCAAGACCCGCGAGCTGCTCGACGCGGGCGTGGACGTGCTGGTCGTCGACACCGCGCACGGTCACCAGTCGAAGATGCTGCAGGCCCTCGAGGCCGTGCGCTCCGTCGACCCGCAGGTGCCGGTCGTGGCCGGCAACGTCGTGACCGCCGCCGGCGTGCGCGACCTCGTCGCCGCGGGCGCCGACATCCTCAAGGTCGGCGTCGGGCCGGGCGCGATGTGCACCACGCGCATGCAGACCGCCGTGGGCCGCCCGCAGTTCTCCGCCGTGCTCGAGTGCGCGGCCGCCGCGCGCGAGCTCGGCAAGCACGTGTGGGCCGACGGCGGCGTGCGCCACCCCCGCGACGTCGCGCTGGCGCTGGCCGCCGGCGCGTCGCAGGTGATGGTCGGCTCGTGGTTCGCCGGCACGTACGAGTCGCCCGGCGACCTGCACGACGACGGCACGGGCCGCCTGTACAAGGACTCGTTCGGCATGGCGTCCGCGCGGGCCGTGGCGGCGCGCACCGCCGGGGCGGGCACCGCCTTCGGCCGCGCGCGCAAGGCCCTCTACGAGGAGGGCATCTCCACCGGGAAGATGTACGTCGACCCCCTGCGCCCGGGCGTCGAGGACCTGCTCGACGAGATCACCTCGGGCCTGCGCTCCAGCTGCACCTACGCCGGGGCACGCACGCTCGGGGAGTTCCACGAGCGCGCGCTGGTCGGCGTGCAGTCCGCCGCCGGCTACGCCGAGGGCATGCCGGTCGCGACGAGCTGGTGACCCGGCGGTGAGCTCGGGACCGAGCGCGGGGACCTCCGCGGGGACTCCGGGAGCCGGCGGGTACGCGGCCCGCGCGCAGCTCGCCGCCCTGGCGGCGGACGGGTCCTTCCTGGCCGACTGGGGGCTGGCGCGGGGCGACCTGGACGCCGCGTCCGCGCGCCCCGCGGCCGTCCTCGTGCTCTTCGGGGTGCTGGACGACCTCGCCGCCGACCACGACGCCCAGGCGCTCGCCGTCGCGCAGGACCTCGACGTGCTGCTCCTGGAGCGCGCGGCGACGCTGCGCTCGCACGCCGGGCAGGTCGCGTTCCCCGGCGGCCGGGCCGAGGACGGCGAGACGCCCGTCGACGCGGCCCTGCGCGAGGCCGTCGAGGAGACGGGCCTCGACACGACCGGCGTCGAGGTGCTCGGCACGCTCGCCCAGCTCCCGATGCCGGTGAGCAACCACCTCGTGACGCCGGTGCTCGGCTGGTGGGCGCGCCCCACCCCCGTGCGCGTGGTGGACGTCGCGGAGTCGGCGCACGTCTTCCGCGCGCCGGTGGCCGACCTGCTCGACCCCGCCCACCGCGTCACGACCGTCCTGCGGCGCGCCGGGCGCACCTGGCGCGGGCCGGGGTTCGAGGTGCTCGACGGCGCGGGAGTGCCGCACCTGGTGTGGGGGTTCACCGCGGGCATCCTCGACGCGGCGTTCGACCGCCTCGGGTGGACCGAGCCGTGGGACCACGCCCGCGAGCGCGAGCTCTGAGCCACCCGCGCCCGCGCCGTCGTCGACCCCCTCGCCTGGGATGATGCCCGGGTGCCTGCCGCCGAGATCGACGTCGACGTCCGCCTGACCCGCGCGCTGCTGGCCGAGCAGCACCCCGACCTGGCCGACCGCCCGCTGGAGGTCGTCGCCCACGGCTGGGACAACGTCATGGTGCGGCTCGGCGACGACCTGGCGGTGCGGCTGCCACGGCGCGCCCTGGCCGCGCCCCTCGTCGAGCACGAGCAGCAGGCGCTCCCCGCGCTGGCCGCCCGGCTCCGCGCGGCGGCGCCCGACGTCGTCGTGCCCGTGCCCGTCCGGGTGGGGCGACCGAGCGCGGCCCTCGGCTACCCGTGGGCCTGGAACGTCGTGCCGTGGGCGGACGGGGTGAGCGCGGAAGCGACGCCCGTGGCCGCCCGCACCGCCTGGGCGCGCACGCTCGGCCGCCTCCTCGCCGCGGTGCACACCCCCGCCCCGGAGGATTCGCCGCCGAACCCGGTGCGCGGGGTGCCCCTGCGTGAGCGTGCCGAGGCGCGCGAACCCGCCGCCCTCGACGAGCGTCTAGCGGTGGTCCCGGCGGCGGCCCGGGGGGCCGCGCGCCGCCTCTGGGAGCGCGCGCTGGACGCGCCCGCCCACGACGGCCCGCCCGTGTGGCTGCACGGCGACCCGCACCCCGCGAACCTCGTGGTGGTCCCCGGCGAGGCCGGGCGGCCGGACCGGCTGGCCGCCGTCGTCGACTGGGGCGACGTGACGTCCGGCGACCCCGCCTCCGACCTGGGGTCGCTGTGGCTGTGCTTCGACGCCCAGGGCCGGGCCGCCTGCCGGGCCGAGATCCAGGCCCTGGCCGACGGGGGCAGCGGCTGGGACGACGCGACGTGGGCGCGCGCCGCGGGCTGGTCGCTGCTGTACGCGACGAACATGCTCGCGCACCCCGAGCAGCACCCCCGCATGGTGCCGATCGGCAGGCACGCCCTCGCGTCGCTGCTCGACGGCGCCGCCTGAGCGGCGGACGGCGCGGCGGAAGGCATCGCTCTGGCAGACTCGAGGCATGGCCCGCGACGCGCAGAAGACCACCTGGACCGACGCCGACCCGCGCGCGGTCGTCGCCGCCGTCGCGCGCCCCGCGCGCCGGAGGGACGCGGAGGCGCTGCTCGCGCTGATGGGGCGCGCCACCGGGCAGCCCCCGCGGATGTTCGGCACGTCGATCGTGGGGTTCGGCGAGTACCGGTACGCCTACGCGAGCGGACGCACGGGCCACGCGGCCGCCGCCGGGTTCTCCCCGCGGGCGGCGGCGTCGGTTGTCTACCTCTCCGACGGCGTCGAGGCGCACGCCGACGCGCTCGCCCGCCTGGGCCCGCACACCACCGGCGTGGGCTGCCTCTACCTCAAGGACCTCACGCAGGTGGACCTCGGCGTCCTGGAGGAGGTCGTCGCCGCGTCCTACGCCACGCTCACGGCGGGGACGTACGGGCTGCGGGCGCGCGAGGGCGGCGACCCGGCGTCGGCGCCGCGCTGACCCGCACCGGCACGATCAGACCGCGGCGAGGGCCGCCGGGTCCGCGCCGCGCGCCACGAGCGCCCCCCGCACGGCCGCGAGCGCGCGGTCGTAGACGGCGTCGTCGCCGAGCAGCAGCGAGCCGTCGTTGGCGGCGTTCAGCATCGCGGTGATCTCGAAGGCGAGCTGGTCGACGTCGGCGCCGGCCGCGAGCTCCCCGGCCTCCACCGCCAGCTGCGCGTGCCGGCGCAGGTAGGACGTCCAGTCGCGGTGGGCCGTGACGACCGCGTCGCGCACCACCCCGTCCTGCGTGTCGAACTCGACTTCCACCGTGCGGAAGAAGCAGCCGCCCGCGAACACCCGGCGGCGGGAGTAGTCCGCCCAGCACCGCACCAGCGACCACAACCGGGCCAGCCCCGGCCCTGCCTCCCGCGCGGGCTCGACGACGGCCTCGACGAACATGCCCCGGGCGTGCTCGACGGCCGCGAGCTGCAGGCCCTCCTTGCCGCCGAACAGGCCCGCGATGCCGCTCTTGTTGACCGGCAGCCGCGCGGCCAGCGAGCCAAGCGTGAGGGCCTCGAGCCCGCGGACCGACGCGTCCTGGACGGCGAGGTCGAGGACGGCGCGGCGCGACCGGTCCCCGCGCACGCGGCGGCCGTCGGTCGGCGCGTCGCCCGGGTCGCCCGTCGGGACGGGGGTCGAGCGGACTGTCGGGGTGGTCGGCGCCTCGGTGCTCACGGGATGAGTGTACGACCGTTCGTTCAGTGTTACTGTGCGAACGTTCGTACAGATATCTCGTGGCCCTTACCTGGAGGTCGTCGTGCCCTACGTCCCCGCCCCCGTCAGCACCGGCCTGCGCGCGCTGTCCGCCGTCGCTCCCCCGCTCGCGGTCCGGGTCGCCGCCCGGGCGTTCTGGCACGTCGGCGCGCCCGCCGACGTCCGCCCCTCCGACCGCGCCGTGCACGAGCGCGCCCGCCGGGGCGCGGTCCTCGTCGACGGCGAGCGCGTCGTGACCTACCGGTGGGGGGACCCCCCGGCGCCCACCGTGCTCCTCGTGCACGGCTGGAAGAGCCGGGCCTCGCGGTTCGCGGGGCTCGTCACGTCCCTCGAGGCCGCCGGCCTGGGCGTCGTGTCGTTCGACGGCGTCGCCCACGGCGCGTCGAGCGGCCGCCGCATGTCAGCCCTCGAGCACATGGCGGCGATCCGCGCCGTGCACGACGCCGAGGGGCCGTTCAACGCCGTCGTCGGGCACTC
>NZ_JBHXAW010000217.1:0-7839 GCF_042726645.1 Isoptericola sp. NPDC060257 | reverse complement strand
GTTCAAGGACCTCGACCTCGCCGTCGACCCGATCCCGGCGCCGGGCGACCAGCCCGCGCAGCCGTTCGTCGGCGTCCAGGGCTTCTACGTGAGCGCGCAGAGCAAGAACGCCCTGCTCGCGAACGACTTCCTCGTCAACTACATGTCGACGCCGGAGGCGCAGACGGCGCTGTTCGAGGCCGGCGGCCGCCCGCCGGCGCTGGTCGAGGCCGCTGACGCGGCGTCCGAGGACCCGCTGGTCGCGGGTTTCCGCGAGGTCGGCGCCTCCGCCGTGCCGATGCCGTCCATCCCGGAGATGGGCTCGGTCTGGTCCTTCTGGGGCGTCACCGAGGCGAGCATCATCTCGGGCAAGGCCGACGACCCGGTCAAGGCCTGGAACAAGATGGTCTCCGACATCGAGGGTGCGCTCGGCTGATGTCGCGTGCCCGCTACAAGGGCGCCGAGGCCGGCTCCGGGACGTTCTCCGGAGCCGGCTTCGCCGTCAAGCTCGTGCTCATCGCGCTCGTGGACGCGCTCGGCGTCTTCGGCGTGCTCGCCGCGTGGCGTGCCGGGTCGTGGGGGATCCTCGCGGCCATGGTGGCGCTGCTCGTCGCCGCGAACTGGGTCTACTTCACCAAGCGCACGCTGCCGCTGAAGTACATCCTGCCGGGGCTGGCGTTCCTGCTCGTCTACCAGGTGTACGTCGTCGGCTACACCGGCTACGTGGCGTTCACCAACTACGGCGACGGCCACAACTCCACCAAGGAGCAGGCGGTCGACGCCCTCCTGGTGCAGAACGAGCGCCGCGTCGAGGGCTCGCCCGCCCTGCCGCTGACGGTCGTCGAGGACGGGGACGGCGAGCTCGGCTTCGCCGTCGTCGAGGACGGCGCGGCGGAGGTCGGCACCGCCGAGGAGCCGCTCGCGGCGGCTCCCGACGCGACGATCGACGCCGGCGCCGTGACCGAGGTGCCGGGCTGGACGGTGCTCGACCGCGCGACCGTGCTGCAGCGGCAGGACGAGGTCACCACGCTGCGGGTGCCGGTGTCCGACGACGCCGCCGACGGCTCGGTGCGCACCCAGGACGCCCGGACGGGCTACGTCTTCCAGCCGGTGCTGGAGTACGACGAGGCCGCCGACACGATGACCGACACGTCGACCGGCGTGGTGTACGCGCCGAACGACGAGGGGCAGTTCGAGTCCGCCGACGGCGAGACGCTGCCCGTCGGCTGGCGCGTGACGGTGGGCTTCGAGAACTTCGCGACGGCGTTCGGCGACGAGCGGTACGCGGGCCCCTTCGTCAAGATCCTGCTGTGGACGTTCGCGTTCGCGGTGCTGTCCGTGGTGACGACGTTCGCGCTGGGCATGTTCCTCGCGATGGTCTTCAACGACCCGCGGCTGCGGGGGCGCAAGGTCTACCGGACCCTGATGATCCTGCCGTACGCGATGCCGGGGTTCCTCGCGGCCCTGCTGTGGTCCGGCATGCTCAACAAGAGCTTCGGCGTGATCAACCAGGTGCTGCTCGGCGGGGCCGCGATCCCGTGGCTCACGGACCCGTGGCTGGCGAAGCTGTCGGTGCTCGGGGTCAACCTCTGGCTCGGCTTCCCGTACATGTTCCTCATCTGCACGGGGGCGCTGCAGTCGCTGCCGGGCGACGTCTACGAGGCGGCCCGCATCGACGGCGCGGGCAAGTGGCGCACGTGGCGCTCGATCACGATGCCGCTGCTGCTGGTGGCCACGGCCCCGCTGCTCATCTCGAGCTTCGCCTTCAACTTCAACAACTTCACCCTGATCAAGATGCTGACGGGCGGCGGGCCGCGGTTCGACGACGCGTCGGTGCCGCTCGGGCACACGGACATCCTCATCTCGATGGTCTACAACGTGTCCGGGCTCGACGGCTCGGCGCCGCGCGACTACGGCCTCGCGAGCGCGCTGTCCATCGTGATCTTCGTGGTGGTCGGGGTCATCTCCGCCATCGCGTTCCGCCAGACCCGCAAGCTCGAGGAGCTGAGCTGATGACGACGTCGACCGACCGCGCGGGCTCGCGCCGAGGGACCGCGGCGCCGGGCACGGGGGAGCAGGTGCTGCGGCACCGCATGAAGCCGGGCCGCTGGGCCCGGGAGCTGGGCTGGCGGCACGTCGTCGGCGTGCTGGCGGTGCTGTACGCCGTCTTCCCGATCGTCTACGTCGTGTCCGCCTCGCTGTCGCCCACCGGCACCCTCACCGGCTCGAACGAGCTGTTCGCGCAGGTCAGCGGCGTGAACTATGCCGAGCTGGGCGACACCAGGTTCTGGACGTGGATGGGCAACACGCTCGTCATCGGCGTCGCGACGGCCGTGGGCACCGTGCTCATGGGTGCGGCCGCGGCGTACGCGTTCTCCCGCTTCCGGTTCGCCGGACGCCGCCTCGGCCTCACGTCGCTGCTGATCATCCAGATGTTCCCGCAGATGCTCGCGTTCGTCGCGATCTTCCTGCTGCTCATCTCCCTCGGCGAGGTCGTCCCGGCGCTGGGCCTGAACTCCAAGCTCGCGCTGATCTGCGTCTACCTCGGTGGCGCGCTGGGCGTGAACACGTTCCTCATGTACGGGTTCTTCAACACCGTGCCGCGGGAGCTCGACGAGGCGGCCAAGATCGACGGCGCCTCGCACGCCCAGGTGTACTGGACGATCATCCTGCGCCTCGTGACGCCGATCCTCGCCGTCGTGGCGCTGCTGAGCTTCATCAGCACGTTCGGCGAGTTCATCATCGCCCGGGTGGTGCTCCAGTCGGAGTCGAACTGGACGCTCGCGGTGGGGCTGTACGGCTGGGTGTCGTCGCTGCTCGAGGCCAACTGGGGCCTCTTCGCGGCGGGCGCCGTCCTGTCGGCGATCCCCGTGCTCGCGCTGTTCCTCTTCCTGCAGAAGTACATCGTGGGCGGCCTGACGGCGGGCTCCGTCAAGGGCTGACGGGCGGCCGCCGCGAGGTTCGCGCGGATCGACCTGCGATCCACCCGCGATCCTTGTGGCGGCCGTCACAGCACGGTCCTAGCCTGGGCGTCATGACCGACGACTCGCGCTCCTACGCCCCGGACCTCGCGCGTCTCACCGACGCCGCCGACGACTCGTTCTCCGTGCGCCGTGCGTACGGCGAGCCCTACGAGCACCAGGGCCAGCTGATCATCCCCGTCGCCAAGGTGTGGGGCGGCATCGGCACCGGCTCCGGCGGCGGCGCGGGCAACGGCTCCGCGAACGGTGCCGGCACCGGGTCGGGCAGCGGCTCCGGCCGCGGCACCGGCCAGGGCAAGGGCGACGGCAGCGCCCCGGGCTGGCGCCGGTCGTTCAGCGTCGGCTCGGGCGGGACCGACGCCGCCTCCGACGAGTCATCCGCCACGACGGAGGCCCCCGACGGACCGCGCGGCAGCGGGTCCGCGCACGGCGACGCCTCGGGCGAGGCACAGGGCGACGCCAAGGGCGAGCTGCAGGGCGAGGCCCACGGCGAGGGGCACGGCGAGGGCGGCGGCGGAGGCGGCGGCTACGGGCTGCGCGTCAAGCCGCTGGGCGTCTTCGTGGTCTCGGCCGAGGGCACGCGCTACCAGCCGGTGCTGGACCTCAACAGGGTGATCCTCGGCGGCCAGGTCGTCGGGATCGCCATCGCGCTCGCCGCCGGGTGGGCGATCGGGCGCCGCCGCCACTGACCGTCGTCCCGCGTCGGTCGGGCGGCCAGCCCGCCGGACCGACGAGAGGACGACATGACCACGCACGCCACCCCGACCACCGCACCGACCACCGCCCCGGGCGCCGTCCGCACCCTCCTGGACGCGCCCCACCACGACGGCTCGGCGCTGTTCGCCCCGACCGCGACACCGGCGCTCGGCGACGAGGTCACCGTGCGCGTGCGGGTGCCGAAGGGGGCGGGCGTGCGCGACGTCCGCGTCCGGACCGTGCGCGACGGCGAGCCCCGCCTGCTGCCCGCCCGCCGCGACGGCGGCGACGCGCACGAGGACTGGTACGCGGCCGACGTCGTCGTGCACCACCCGGTGACCTCCTACCGCTTCTTCCTCGACGTGCCGGGCGGCTACCGCTGGCTCGACGGGCGCGGGGTGCACGACCGCGAGGTGCCCGACGCCGCGAGCTTCCGCCTCACCACCCACGCGCCGGCGCCCGGGTGGCTGCGCGACGGGCTCGCCTACCAGGTCTTCCCCGACCGCTTCGCGCGCTCCGCCGCGGCCGACGGCCGGGACGTCCCGGGATGGGCCGTGCCCGCCGCGTGGGACGACGAGCCCGCCGGCTCCGGGCCGCTGGCCGGCACGCAGCTCTTCGGCGGCGACCTCGACGGCGTCGCCCTGCACCTCGACCACCTCCAGGCGCTCGGCGTGCGCACCCTCTACCTGACGCCGGTCTTCCCGGGACGGTCGAACCACCGCTACGACGCGGCGAGCTTCGACCACGTCGACCCGCTGCTCGGCGGTGACGCCGCGTACGCGCGCCTCGCCCGGGCCGTGCACGACCGCGGGATGCGCCTCATGGGCGACGTGACGACCAACCACACCGGAGACGGGCACGAGTGGTTCGCCCAGGCCCTCGAGGACCCGGCCTCGCCCGAGCGCGGGCTGTACCTGTGGGACGACGGCGGGCCCGACGTCGTGCGGCCGGACGGCGGAGACCCCTACGTCGGCTGGCTCGGGCACGGGTCGCTGCCCAAGCTCGACTGGGCGGCCGACGAGACGTGGCGGCGCATGGTCACCGGGGAGGACGCGGTGATCGCGCGGTACCTGCGCGAGCCGTTCGCCCTCGACGGGTGGCGCGTGGACGTCGCCAACATGACCGGACGGCGGGGGAGCGCGGACCGCACGCACGCCGTCGCGCGGGCGCTGCGCGAGCGCATCCTCGCGGAGCGTCCCGACGGCGCGCTGGTCGCCGAGCACTTCCACGACGCCGCCGGGGACCTGGTCGGCGACGGGTGGCACGCGACCATGAACTACGCGGGCTTCACGCGCCCGGCCTGGTCGTGGCTGGTGCCCGACGGCTCGGACGTGCCGTTCCTCGACCTGCCCGTGCCGGTGCCGCGCCGCCCGGCGGCCGCCATGGTGGAGACGATGCGCGAGGTCGCGGCCCTGGTGCCCTGGCAGGTGGCGGCCACCCAGTGGAACATGCTGGGCTCGCACGACACCCCGCGGCTGCGCTCGATCGTCGGCTCGCGGGAGCTCGTCGAGGTCGCAGCAACCCTGCTGTTCACCTACCCGGGCGCGCCCGTCGTGTTCGCGGGCGACGAGGTGGGCGCCACCGGCACCAACGGGGAGCGCGCCCGCACCACGATGGCGTGGGACCAGGCCGCGCGCGGCGGCGGCCCCCGGTGGGACGCCGCGACGCTGGACGTCTACCGGCGCCTGTCCGCGCTGCGCTCGTCGTCCGGCGCCCTGCGCGACGGCGGCCTGCGCTGGGCCGCGGTGCACGACGACGCGGTGGCCTACCTGCGCGAGACGCCGCACGAGCGCGTGCTCGTGGTGCTGGCCCGGGCGCCGTGGCCGGGCGTGCGGCTGCCGGGACACCTGCTCGCGCCCGGCGCGGAGCCGGAGGTGCTGTACGGCGGCCTCGCCGTCCGCGCGACCGCGGACGGCCTGGACGTCGCCGGCGACGGGCCGGGCGTCGCCGTCGTCCGCCTCGCCTGACGGCCGACCATGCACCTGCGCACCCTCTGACCGCTCAGAACGTGCGCAGGTGCATAATCGGCGAGGGCGGTCGTGGCAGCATCGTCCTCGTGCCCCGTGATCTGGACCGCATCGCCGTCATCTCCGACGTCCACGGCAACCTCGGCGCGCTGGAGGCCGTGCTCGCGGACGTCGGGGCCCGCGGCATCACCCGCGTGGTCAACCTCGGCGACGACGCGGGCAAGGGGCCGCGGGGCAGCGCCGTCGTCGACCGCCTGCGCGAGGTGTGCGAGGCGGACGTCCGCGGCAACTGGGACGACTTCCTGCCGCGGCTCGAGGACGACGCGCCGCCGGAGATGGCGTGGTGGCGCGACGAGCTGCGACCGGACCAGCTCGCGTGGCTCGGCGCCAAGCCCCTGAGCCACGACCTGCTGCTGTCGGGACGCCGCGTACGGCTGTTCCACGCGTCGGCCACGAGCGTGCACACGCGCGTGCACTTCCACCACACGCCGGAGGAGTTCGCGGGCATGTTCGCCGCGACGGACCTCACCGGGCCCGGACCGGAGCCCACGGTCGTGGGGTACGGCGACGTGCACGACGCGTACCTCGAGACGCACCACGGCCGGACGCTGTTCAACACCGGGAGCGTGGGCAACCCGCTGGACGACCCGACCCCGGTGTACGTGATCCTCGAGGGCGTGCCGGACTCCCCGGACCCGGCGCCGTTCGGCGTCCAGCACGTGCGCGTGCCCTACGACGTCGAGGCCGAGCTGGCCGTCGCGCGCCAGGTCGGGATGCCCCGGTACACGGAGTGGGCTCAGGAGCTGCGGACCGCCGTCTACCGCGGCGGGGGCGTCGCGGCGTCGTGAGCCGGGGCGTCGGCGGGGCTCGCTAGGCTGCCCCCGTGCAGACGTTCGAGCAGGGCGCATTCGACGCCGACGTGCTGGGTCCGGCCGCGCGCCCGGACACGGGCGAGGAGTGGCTCGGCTCGTACACGGACCAGGACACCGAGCGCTGGTACCCCGAGCCGCCCAAGTCGAAGCACCGGACGGCGTTCGAGCGCGACCGCGCCCGCGTCGTGCACTCCTCGGGCCTGCGTCGCCTGGGCGCGAAGACGCAGGTGCTGGGGCCCGGCAGCGACGACTTCGTGCGCACGCGGCTCACGCACTCGCTCGAGGTGGCCCAGGTGGGGCGGGAGATGGGGCGCGCGCTCGGCTGCGACCCGGACCTCGTGGACACCGCGTGCCTCACGCACGACCTCGGCCACCCGCCGTTCGGGCACAACGGTGAGCGGGCGCTCGCCGAGGTCGCGGAGGGTATCGGGGGCTTCGAGGGCAACGCCCAGACGCTGCGGCTGCTCACGCGGCTGGAACCCAAGATCTTCGCCGGCGACGGCTCGCCGCGCGGCCTCAACCTCACGCGCGCGAGCCTGGACGCCAGCGTGAAGTATCCCTGGGCGTTCGGCACCGGCCCCGCGCGCCCTGACGGTGCCCCGACGCCGAAGTTCGGCGTCTACCCGGACGACCGGCCGGTCTTCGAGTGGCTGCGGCGCGGCGCGCTCGGCAGCCGGGTGCGGTGCATGGAGGCGCAGGTCATGGACCTCGCCGACGACATCAGCTACTCGGTGCACGACGTCGAGGACGCGGTCGTGGGCGGCCGGCTCGACCTGCGGGTGCTCGACGACGCGGACGAGCGGGCGCGCGTCGCCGCGCACGTGCGCGCCTGGTACGGGAGCTGGCACGAGCCCGACGCGATCGACGCGGCGCTGTGCCGGCTGCGCGACACCGGCTACCTGGTGACGGACTTCGACGGCTCCCGCCGGGCGCTCGCCCGGCTCAAGGACGCGACCAGCCAGCTCATCGGCCGGTTCAGCGGGGCGGCCCAGGACGCGACGCGCGAGGTGTTCGGCGACGGCCCGCTCACCCGCTACGTGGCGCGGCTCGTCGTGCCGCAGGAGACGGCGGACGAGATCCTGGCCCTCAAGGGCGTCGCGGTCGCCTACGTCATGGCACCGCGCGAGTCCGAGCCGGTGTACGGCGCGCAGCGCGAGATCGTCGGCGAGCTCGTCCACGTCCTGGCCGACCGCGCCCCCGACGTCCTGGAGCCGCCGTTCGCCGCCGACTGGCGCGCCGCGGCCGAGGGCGGCCCGGGGGGGGGGGGGGGGGGGGGCCCCGGCGCGGGGGGGACCCGCCGCGCGGCCCGGCCCGGGGGCGGGGGGGGGGGGGGGCGGGGCGGGA
>NZ_JBHXAW010000216.1:0-7845 GCF_042726645.1 Isoptericola sp. NPDC060257 | reverse complement strand
CACTCCTCCTCCTGCTGGTGCACGACGTCCGCCAGCACCACGGCCTCCGTCGTGCCGCCCTGCGAGCGCCGCGACGCCGCGAGCAGGTCGTCCACGACGGTCACCAGCCGCTCCACCTGCTCGAGCGAGATGCGGGCCTCCTCGACGACCTCGGGGTCGTCGGAGGCGAGCGTGATCTCCTCGAGCCGCATCGTCAGCGCCGTCAGCGGCGTGCGCAGCTGGTGCGACGCGTCCTGGGTGAACTGCCGTTCCGCCGCGAGACGTCCCGCGAGCCGGTCGGCGGACCGCGCCAGCTCCGCCGCGACGAGGTCGATCTCCTCGACCCCCGACGGCTCGAGGCGCGGGCGCACCTGGCCCGATCCCAGCTGCTCCGCGGACGCCGCGAGGTAGACCAGGGGCGCGGACAGCCGGTTCGCCTGCCACACCGCCACCGCGATGCCGGCCGCGATCGCGACGATGCCCGCGATGATGACCAGCACCACCGTCTGCGCGGACTTCACGTAGGCGCCGATGGCCGACACCGTCATCGACACGCCGACGTTCTTGTCGGTGAGCTTCGCCTTGTCGATCGTCGGCGGGGAGACGGGCTCGCCCGCCGTCAGCTGGGTACCGTCCGGCAGCGTGACGACGACGTACGCCGGCAGGTCGCCCTCGCTGCCCTCGGCCGCGCGCTGCACCGTCGACTCCTCGACGACGTCGCCCCGGTCGAGGCTGTTGTCGACGCTGCGGGCGAGCGTGTCCACCCGGTTGGTGACGCGCTGCTCCTCGGTGGCCAGGACGTACCGGGCACCGAAGATGCCGAGCGGGACGCCGAGCAGGAGCACGGCGACGGCGACCGCGGAGATGGTCGCCAGCAGGACGCGGCGACGCACGAGGTCAGCCCAGTCCCGTCGGCGTCAGCTCGCGCCGAGCTCGAAGCGGAACCCGAGCCCTCGCACGGTGGAGACGTAGCGCGGGGCGTTGGCGTCGTCGCCGAGCTTGCGGCGCAGCCACGACACGTGCATGTCGAGCGTCTTGGTGGAGCCGACCGGGTCGGAGCCCCAGACGTCGCGCATGAGGGTGTCGCGCACCACGACCGACCCGGCGTTCGCGACCAGCACCTTGAGCAGGTCGAACTCCTTGGTGGTCAGGTGCAGCTCGCGGTCGCCCTGGAACGCGCGGTGCGCGGAGACGTCGACGCGCACGTCCTGCGCGCGCAGCTCCTCGTCCTCGCCGGTCTCGCCGTGCGTGCGGCGCAGCAGCGCCCGGACGCGGGCGAGCAGCTCCGCGAGGCGGAACGGCTTCGTCACGTAGTCGTCGGCGCCCGCGTCGAGCCCGACGACCAGGTCCACCTCGTCCGCGCGCGCCGTGAGCACCAGCACCGGCACGGTCAGCCCGGAGCCGCGGATCTCCCGTGCCACGTCCAGGCCGTCCATGTCAGGAAGGCCCAGGTCGAGGACGACGATGTCCGCGCTCCCGGCGTTGTCGACGGCTCCTTGACCAGTTCCTTGCACGATGACGTCGTAACCCTCACGCGTGAGAGCCCGCGCCAAAGGCTCGGCAATAGCCGGGTCGTCCTCGGCCAGCAGTACGTGGGTCATTCCCTCATGCTAGCGGCAACGTCGCTGGTCCTGGACCCCTCCCCACGCCGCGTCGGCGCCAGCCGGGTGTGACATGGAGATGACGCGCCGGCACGTCGCCGTCCGCGACGGCGGCAGCCGCCCCCGTCGTCGTGCGGTGGGTCCTGTCCCCCTGCGGGACGACGCGTCGCTCCGCCCGTCCGCCCCCGGGCGGACGCGCCCGCTCCCCGCTCCCGCCTACCCTGGCGGACATGAGCTGGATCGAGAGGATGGGGCGCTGGTTCGAGGCGCACCGCTTCGGCGTCGACCTGACGACGACCGTGCTGCTCGCCGCGCTCATGCTGACCTCGGCCACCGACCTCTACTCGACCGAGCCGTACCTCGATCGCGGCGGCTCGATCGCCTGGACCGTCGCCATGTTGGCGCCCCTGCCGTGGCGGCGCACCCGCGCCGTGCCGTCCGCGATCGCGGTCTTCGCCGTCGCACTCGCCCACATGCTCGCCGGCTACCCGATGATCATGCCGGGGGACCTGCTGATCCTCGTGTCGTTGTTCTCCGTGACGGTCTACGGCCCCACGTGGGCGCACGTCACCGCGATCTGCTCCACGGCCCTCGGGACCGTCGTCGTGCTGCCGATCGCGGTCGGGGTCCGCTCGGGCGGGGGCGCCTCCGCCGTGCTCGAGATGGTCCCGGTCGGCATCTTCTGCCTGGTCACCGGCCTCGCCGTCTGGGCGTTCGCCCTCGTGCGACGGTCCCGCCGCGTCACCATGGACGCCCTGCGCGACCGCGCGCACCGCCTCGAGATCGAGCGCGACCAGCAGGCCCGGATCAGCGCCGCCGCCGAGCGCGCCCGCATCGCCCGCGAGATGCACGACATCGTGGCGCACTCCCTGTCCATCGTCGTCGCGCAGGCCGACGGCGGCCGGTACGCCGCGGCGTCCGACCCCGAGGCCGCCGTGCGCGCGCTGGGCACCATCAGCGAGACCGGGCGCACCGCGCTCACCGACATGCGGCGCCTGCTCGGCGTGCTGCGCTCGCAGGACGACGAGGACGCGGCTCGCGTCGAGGCGCCCCCCGGTCCCGCGTCGCCGCGCGCGCTCACCACGGGCCCGGGCGGCGCCCCGCGGCCGGCGTCCGTCGTCGCCGACGAGCCCCGCCAGGCGCGCCCCGCGCCGCAGCCCGGCGTCGAGGAGATCGAGGACCTCGTCGCGCAGGCGCGGGACGGGGGCCAGCGCGTGTCGCTGGTGCGCGTCGGCGAGCCCCGCACCCTGCCCGCCGGCATGGGCCTCACGCTGTACCGCGTGTGCCAGGAGTCGCTGACCAACGTGCGCAAGCACGCCGGCCCCGACCCGGCCGTGACCGTCGCGGTGCGCTGGACGCCCTCGACCGTCGAGCTCGAGGTGCTCGACGACGGCCGGGGCGCCGCCGCCACCGCGGACGACCCCGGGTTCGGGCTGCGCGGGATGCGCGAGCGGGCCAACCTGTACGGCGGCACGCTCGAGACCGGTCCCCGCCGAGGCGGCGGGTTCCGCGTCCACCTCGAGCTACCCCTGCCCGGGGCGCCCGTGACCGCCCCGCCCGCGCCGACGACCCCGTCGGCGACCACCGCCCAGGAGGACGCATGACCCCGCCCGCCGACGACGTCGCGCCGCCCGCCCCCGGACCCGCCCGGAGCGGCGTCGTGCGCGTCGCGCTCGTCGACGACCAGCAGCTCGTGCGCGCGGGCTTCCGCATGGTGATCGACTCCCAGCCGGACCTGGAGGTGGCGCTCGAGGCCGGGGACGGCGCGCAGGCGCTGCGGCTGCTCGCCGACCACCGCGTCGACGTCGTGCTCATGGACGTGCGCATGCCGCACCTGGACGGGCTCACCGCCACCGCGCGACTCACCGCCGCGCCCGACGCGCCGCGCGTCATCGTGCTCACCACGTTCGACCTGGACGAGTACGTCCTCGAGGCCATCCGGTCCGGGGCCTCGGGGTTCCTGCTCAAGGACGCCCCGCCCGAGGAGATGCTCGCCGCCATCCGCACCGTGCACGCCGGGGACGCCGTCATCGCACCGTCCTCCACCCGACGCCTGCTGGAGCACCTGGTCACCGCGCTGCCCGCGGACCAGGCGGCACCCCAGCACGACGCGCTGGCCGGCCTCACCGACCGGGAGCGCGAGGTGCTGGTGCTCATGGCCCGCGGCCGGTCCAACACCGAGATCGCGGCCGACCTGTTCGTCGCCGAGGCCACCGTGAAGACGCATGTCGGGCGCATCCTCGCCAAGCTCGACGCCCGCGACCGCGTCCAGGCCGTCGTGACCGCCTACGAGACCGGCCTGGTCCGCCCCGGCTCCTGACCTCGACCCCGACCTGTCAGGGCCACGCGCGGGTTCCCATGGGCCTGGCCCTGACAGGTGGCGGGCGCCGCCGGGTTGTCAGGGCCACGCGGATGTTCTGGTGCTCCTGGCCCTGACGATCACCGGCCGAGGTGGCGGCGCACGGTGGCGGCGTCGGTTCCGGGCTCGGCGTCGCTGTGGATGCCACGACATGAGCACGACCTGTGGACGGCGTCGGTACCGCGACTTGTCAGGGCCACGACCGCAAGAACCTGCTCCCGGTCCTGACCACCCCGGTAGTCCGGCGAGGGTGCAGGTCAGGGGCGGTTCAGGGTGCGGGTCAGGGTCGGTGTCATACCTGGGGATGACCTGGGAGCACGCGAGGACCCACCCTCGGGCCGATGTCGGCGGCGCGGCCGCTCCGTAGCGTCGGTGATGTCCTGGTCGGAGGCTCCGCGGAGCGTCCCGGCCACCACCCCGAGACACCGGAGAGCTTCCGTGGACACGACCGTGTACGTCCCGATCCCCGACGAGGGCACCGCCGCCCGACCGACCGTCACCCCGGCGGTGCGGGCCCGCGCCCTGACCAAGACGTACGGCCGCGGCGAGGCGCAGGTGCGCGCGCTGGACGGCGTCGACGTCGACTTCACGGCCGGCCGCTTCACGGCGATCATGGGGCCGTCGGGCTCCGGCAAGTCGACCCTCATGCACCTGCTCGCCGGCCTGGACTCGGCCACGAGCGGGCAGTCGTTCATCGGCTCCACCGAGGTGACCGGCCTGAACGACAAGGCCCTCACCGCGCTGCGCCGCACCCGCGTGGGTTTCGTGTTCCAGCAGTTCAACCTGTTGCCCATGTTCACGGCGGAGCAGAACATCACCCTGCCGGTCGAGCTGGCGGGCGGCACGGTCGACAAGCAGTGGCTCGGCACCCTCGTCGACACGCTCGGCCTGAGCAAGCGGCTCACGCACCGCCCGAGCGAGCTGTCCGGCGGCCAGCAGCAGCGCGTCGCCATCGCGCGCGCCCTCATCGCCCAGCCCGACGTCGTGTTCGCGGACGAGCCCACCGGCAACCTCGACTCCCGCTCCGGCGCGGAAGTGCTGAGCTTCCTGCGCCGCTCGGTGCGCGAGCTCGGCCGCACGATCATCATGGTCACCCACGACCCGGCGGCCGCCGCCTACGCGGACCGCGTCGTCCTCATCGCCGACGGCAAGATCGCGGGCGACATCACGGACCCGACGCCGGAGTCCGCGCTCGCCGGCCTCGACGCGCTGCGGACGGTGGCCTCGCGATGATCCGCCTCACCCTGTCGCAGATGCGGCGCAGCGCCGGCCGGCTCGCCGCCGCGGGCGTCGCGATCGTCATCGGCACCGCGTTCGTCGCGATCACCCTCCTCGCGGGCAACGTCATCACCCGCACCACCTACGACTCGATCGCCGCCCAGTTCACGGGCGCCGACCTCGTGGTCCGCGGCGTCCCCGCCGACGACGCCGCCCTCGACGCGGTGCGCGGCACCGCCGGCGTGGCCACGGCCGACCCCCAGCTCATGACGTACCAGCAGCTCGAGGCCGGCGGTCGCACCATCTACCAGGGGGTGCTGGCCGAGCCCACGGACACGAGCGTGCTGCCGCTCGAGGTCGCCGACGGCTCCCTCCCCGAGGCGTCGGGCGAGATCGCGCTGCCGGTCGACGTCGCCGAGCGTCTCGAAGCCGCCCCGGGCGACACGATCACCCTCGTGCGCAACGTCCTCGAGGGCGACCAGAGCTCCGAGGAGGACGCCTGGACCGAGGTCCGCGAGCAGCTCACCGTGTCGGGCACGCTCACCGACCCGTACGGCGCCTACTCGATGCAGGGCGGCGCGGCCGTCGCCCCGGCGGCGGACGTCGCCGGTTGGGAGAAGGACCTCACCGCCCCCGGCGAGGAGACGGTCGCACCGACGACCATGCTCGTCACCCTCGACGACCCGGCCGACGTCGAGCAGGCCCGCACGGCGATCACCGGCGCGCTCACCAACGGCGCCGCGGCGTCGGGCGCCGACACCGCCGACCTCAAGGTCGTGACGCCCGAGGAGCACGCCGAGGCCGTCGCCAGCGAGATGACCGGTGGCGAGAACGTCATGTTCACGCTGTTCGTGCTGGTCTTCGCCGCCGTGGCGCTGCTGGTCGCCGCGCTCGTCATCGCGAACACCTTCCAGGTGCTGGTCGCCCAGCGCACCCGCACGCTCGCCCTGCTGCGGTGCGTCGGCGCGGACAAGGGCCAGCTGCGCCGGTCGGTGCTGTTCGAGGCGGCCGTGCTGGGCCTGCTGTCCTCAGCGGTCGGTCTGGTGGCCGGCGTCGGGCTGGGGCAGGCCGCGCTCACGATCGGCCGCGGCATGGACCTGGGGGTCCCGCTGCCGGCGACGGTCACGATCACCCCCGCCGTCGTCCTCATCCCGCTGGCGGTGGGCACCCTCGTGACGCTGGTCGCGGCGCTCTCCCCCGCCCGGGCCGCGACGCGCGTCGCGCCGCTCGAGGCCCTGCGTCCCGCCGACGCGCCGTCGGCAGCCCGCGGCGCTGGCCGGGTGCGCCTGGTGCTCTCGATCCTCGTCTCCGTGATCGGCTTCGCCCTGCTGGGCGGCGGGGTCGCGATGAGCACCGTCGGCGAGGAGCCCACCACGGGGCTCCTGCTCGGTGTCGCGGGCGGCGCCCTGTCGTTCGTCGGCGTCCTGGTGGGCTCGGTGTTCTGGCTGCCCCGCGTGGTGGCGCTCGCCGGGCGCCTCGTCGGGGCGTCCGGCCCGACGGCGCGGCTCGCGGCCGCGAACACGTTGCGCAACCCGCGCCGCACCGCCGCCACGTCCACCGCGCTGCTCATCGGCGTCACGCTCGTCGGCATGATGTCGACCGGCGCCGCGAGCGCCCGGGTGACCATGGACGCCGAGCTCGACTCCCGCTACCCCGTGGACGTCACCGTCTCGACCGACCTGTCGAGCGACCCGACGAGCGTCGCCGCCGGGGACGCCGTCGTGACGCCCGTCCCGTCGGCGCTCGCCGGCACCGTGAGCGACGTCTCCGGGGTCTCCCGCGTCGTCGAGGCGCGGGCCACGGCCGCCACGGTCACCGGCGACGGGGTGGACGAGGGCTTCGCCGTCACCGTCCGGGGCGTGACCCCGGACGACGCGGCGTCGGTGCTGCGGAGCACCGAGATGGTCGAGCCGCTCGCGGCGGGCACCGTCGTCGTGCCGGAGGAGGTCTCCGAGAACTGGCACATCACCGACGGCCAGGTCCTCACCCTGACCGGCCCGGACGGCTCCCTCGACCTGAAGGCCGCGGTCACCGACCTCGCGGACACCGGGGTGCTCGTGGTGCCGGACGACCTGTCCTCCCTCGACCCCGACGCCCCGGTGACCAGCCTGTGGGTGGGGCTCGACGACCCGTCCGACGCCGCCTCCGTGGTGCCGTCGATCCAGGACGCGGTCGCCGACACGGAGGCCCCCGCCGACGTCATGGGCGCGGCGGTGGAGCGTGCCGGCTTCCAGCAGGTGATCGACACCGCGCTGGGGATCGTCGTCGGTCTCCTGGCGGCGGCGGTCGTGATCGCCCTCATCGGCGTGGCGAACACGCTGTCGCTGTCGGTCATCGAGCGGCGCCGGGAGTCCGCCACCCTGCGGGCGATCGGGCTGTCGAAGGGCCAGCTGCGCGGCATGCTCGCGGTGGAGGGCCTGCTCATCGCGCTGGTGGGCGCCGTCCTGGGCGTGCTGCTCGGGCTGGTCTACGGCTGGGCCGGCGCCGCCGCGGCGCTCGGCTGGGCGGGCACCCCCGTCATCGTGGTCCCGTGGCGCGACGTCCTCCTGATGCTGCTCGTCGCCGCCGTGGCCGGGCTGGTGGCGTCCGTCGCCCCCGCCCGCACCGCGGTGAAGACCTCCCCCGTGGAGGCGCTGGCGAGCGAGTAGCGGGAGTTGTCCACAGGCCGTCCGCGACGGCCTTCCCGGG
>NZ_JBHXAW010000215.1:0-7883 GCF_042726645.1 Isoptericola sp. NPDC060257 | reverse complement strand
GTGTACCAGCGGTTGCCCTCGCGCTTCACACTGATCGTCTTGACGCGGCCCTGTACGGGCGGACCCTTGAGGTCGGCCTCGAACGCGTCGATCCCGGCCTCCTTGGCCGCGATGGACGTCAGCGTGTTCTTCACCACGGCGTAGGTTGCGTTGCCGCTGAGCGACCGACGCAGCTCCTTGAGCTGTGCGACGGTGAGCCCGCGGTACTCGGTCAGCACGGCCGCGTTCGCGTCACGGAACTTGTCCGCGACCTCCGCGACAGCGGCTGCCTTGTCCGGCCTCGCCATGGCAATCCTTCCGGTGGTGGTGCCACCGGTACCTGCAAGAGAAAGAGCCCCGGCGCAGGTGCGCACGGGGCTCGGAGCTCACAGCCAGGCTGTGTGGTCGTCGTCGTGTCACCTACGCAGGCCCCCGCACTCTCACGGGACTTCGGTCTTCGGCTTGCTGGGGCGAGCCCGGGCAGCGTCGGACGACCGGCGGTCTTGGGTTACCCGAGAACTGTACACGACGACGGGCGGCGGTTCGGCACGCTCGCGCCGTCCCACCGCCCGCGCGCAGGCGGCGTCGTGATGCCGTCAGTGGGAGCCGAACGGGTGCTGCGGGCCCGGGGGCTCCGCCGACGCCGTGGCGGCGGCGCCCACCACGGCGGTGGCGGCGAGCAGCAGACCAGCGATGACGCGGGTGGCACGTGTGTTCATCGAACATCCTTCCATCGGTCGTCCCCCGCCTTGCGGCGGGCTGCCGGCATCGGCACCGACATCACAGCGGCGGCAGGAGGTGAGCACAAGGTGTCGTCCACATCACAGGACGAGCGGGCCGAAGCACACCAACGGCACGGGTTCCGGCTCGTCCGCGACGGCACGGGCAAGCGCCTCACCAGGGCGAAGCCCGTCGCGAAGTCCTCGATGGAGCGCCGGCATGACGCGCACCGCGACCTCGTCGCGCAGGGGTGCGACGCTCGCGACCACGGCACGCGCTCCCATGCGCAACAGCACGCTCGTCAGGCCGAGGGGCTCACCGCCGTGCTTGATGCTGACCGACCCCACGTCGCAGGCCGAGAGAACCATGACGGACCGGGCGAGATCCGTCCCGTCGAGCTCGTGCGCGAACAGCGGCCCGTCCGCGAGGCGCACGCTCGAGAAGACCGGGTTGTCGGGCTCGTGCTGACCGTGCGCTGCCAGGTGGACGATCGCGTGCCCGTCGAGCTCACGGGCCACGGTCTCGCACGTGGCCCGCGCGTCGGTCAGGACGGTCGTTCCTGCACCCCACACGTTCGCGACGGCATCTGCCTCGGCAGGGGCGTGCCGCAGCTCTGGCCCTGCGACGACGAGCGCCGGACCGGGTGACCACTCGGCCCTCCCCCGTGCGACCCACGAGTTCACCACCGTCGACGTCCCTCGACGCGACGGGAGCGACGCCCACGGCAGCGAGACCAGACGGCCACGGGCCGCGACGAAGAGGGGGACCCCGGGGTCGATACCCCGGAGCAACGTGGCGTCCAACCAGGCGAGGTCGCGCTCGAGCGATCGGAGGGCAGCCGCTCTCATCGGGGCGGGGATCAGCGGATTGGCGAGCACGTACTGGTCGGCACGGACGCGACGCGCTCGCTCGACGACGTCGTGGACCTGGCCGAGCTCCATGACCCGGGCACCGGACCGGTCCACGCGGACGGCGAGGACCTTCCCGCGATAGAGCGCAAAGTTGAGCACCACCCGATCCGACGGCGCAGCACGCAGCTCGGCGCGGATCATCCGCGCGGTCGCTGCACGCGGTGCCTCGATCTCACCCTCGACCTGCCAGGACCGTTCACGCGCCCGGTCCTGGAGCCGCCTCGCCTCGCGCCGGAGCTGCAAGGGTTCGCGCGACGATTCGGACTTCTCGAGCTCGAGCGCACGAGCCCGGTCCAGCAGGCTCCGCGCCGCCGACACCAGCGCGGCAGTCTCGCCGTCCGCCGACGGCCTCACCCGCCCTGACCCGGCGAACGTGGCGCGTCCTCGCTCGAGCGCGTCGAAGAGGGCATCCGCCCTCCCCTGGGACAGCGCGGCCACGATGTCGACGCCCTGGAGCCGGACGCCGTGGGCAGCCGCCGCCGTGACCGCCTCGACGGCGCCCAGCCGTTGGCGCTGCACGGCCAGCAGACCCTGCCCCCGACGGATTGCCGCAAGCCCGCGGCGCCGGTCGCCCTGCCCGAACGCGACGAGGGCTCGCACTGCCTCGGCGCGCAGCCGCGTCCCCAAAGCCAGACCGGTGCGGGCCGGAAGTCCCCGCAGGTGCCCCAGTGCCGCGTCGACGTCGCCCGCGCGCGCAAGCGCGTCGGCGGCGACGAGAGAGACGTCGGCGGCCAGTCGCGCACCTCCGGGCACGGTGGCGGCGCGGTCGAGCACTTGCTCCGCCGCCCGAGCGAGCCGCCGCACGCGCGCCGGTTGCGCGCCCTCGTCGATGATCTTCCCGTGCCGGGCATCCAGTCCGATCAGGTCCGCACGAAGCTCGAGGAGCCGATCTCCCGTACGACGCGCAGACGCCCGCACGCTCCGGGCGAGGGCCAATGCCTCCAGGTACTGCTCGAGCCCGACCAGGCACCGAGCGCGCGCGAGCCTCGCGTCGAGCAGGTCACGCCGGGCCGCGGTGGACGAGAGCAGCTGTCCCGCCTGCCGGAGCGCCTCCTCCGCATCGGTGAGCAGGCCCGCTTCGTAGAGCACCGCCGCCTTGTCCATCAGACCCACCCCGGCGTGCTCAGGCGGCGCGACACGGGCTGCCTCCGCCATCGAGCGCAGCGCGGCAGGGAGCTCGCCACGGAGGAAGAGCGCGTAGCCGAGGTTGTGGGCCGCCATCGCGTGGAGCGCCGGTTCGACCCCGTCGCCGGTGATCGACACACAACGCTCGAAGTCACGCGCGGCCAGCTCCGTCTCGCCGCGCTCGAGACGGAGAGAGCCGCGGTTGAGGTAGACGGCGCCGAGGTCGGGACCGTCGGGGAGCCCCTTCTCCGCGCTGGAGAAGTCGATCAGGGCGTCATCGAGCTGTCCGCGCCTCAGAAGCAGCAGACCACGTCGACCGTCGACCAGCGCCACGAGCGCGGAGTCGCCGCTCATCTCCGCCCACCACCGCGCTTCGGCGAGCAGGGCCAGGCAGTCCTCCGTGGCCGCCCCTTGTTCAGACATGCACCGGGACTCACCCACCAGAGCGCGCACGTGCAGCTCCGCCACGGCCGCCGGGACAGCGAGCGCGAGGCGCCCGAGCTCACGACGCACCGCTCTGTACTGACGCACTGCCAGTCCGAATCGGCGCCGGACGCGATCGTTGTCGAGGGCTCGGTCGAGCGCCCCACGCAACGCGACGACGGGATCCTCGCCCAAGGCCTCGCCTCCCCGATCAGTTCATCGCAGCGCCCTCCGGAGGCGTGAGCCCCGTGTGCTCCGCGACGGCCGCCCAGGCATCATCCAGACGCAGCCGCTGTTCGGGCGAAACGCTACCGTCCCCTCCCGAAGGCGCGACGTCCGGCGTCCGTCCGCCGCGTCGCTCCACCAGCGTGGAGGCGATCTCGCCGGCCAGGACCGGCGCGGCGAACGATGTCCCGCTCCAGGTCGCGAACCCTCCCTGGAAGCCCTCGATATCGAGGGTAGCCCGGTGCCCGGTGCCATACCGGTCCTCGATCCGCAACGAGGGCGTGATCGGACCGTCGAGGGTGGTGGGAATCGTGCTCACCACCGCGGCGCCGCACCGCGTCGTCGTCACCCAGCGGCCGTCGTTGCTGAACAGAGCCGTCGTGCCGTCAGGATTCTCTGCGCCGACCGCGAGCACCGGCGGTGCGCCGTCGCGGTCCGCGGGTGTCGACCCGATCGCCCGAGCCCGGACACGGCCGTCGTGCGGGTCGCGCGTCCGCTCGACGAGGGGCGCGAGCGCGGCGGGAAAGCTCGGCCGGGTCGTGCCGTCGTTCCCGGCGGCCGTCACCACCACGACGCCGCTCGACCTCAGCTCGTCGATGACGACGCGCAGCGCGTCGGTCACGCCGAGCTGCTCGGCCTCCTCGTGGTAGTAGCCCAGGGAGAGCACGACGACGTCGACAGGGGCACCGCCGTCGCCAGGGACAGCGTCCGCCTCCAGCCCGAGCTGGTGGAACTCCAGCAGTCGGCTGAGGGTCACGACGAGGTCGGACTCCGCGCCGACGCCGTCGCCACCGACCACCCTGATGGGCAGGATGGCAGCGTCAGGGCACTTCTGGTGCACGATGCCGGCGATGAAGGTCCCGTGCCCGGCGACCGGGTCGAGAGGACCGGTCAGCGAGGAGGCGCTGGCTCCACCGATCTCGGCGTCCTCGCTCCGTCGTGCCGGGACGGGCTGGGTCCCGATCGGGCGGCCATCGGGCAGTACCGCGTCCCGCACGACAATCCCATTGCCGTCGAGCTCCGCACCAGGGTCGTCCCCCTCGGCAATGTCGTAGGTGCCGAACCAGGGGTGGGTCCCGAGCCCGGTGTCGACGATCGCCACGAGCGGTCGGAGCATCCCGTCCGCGGTGACGTACGGCGTCGGGCCGTCCACGTGCTTCCGCGCAGGTCGGTCGCCCAGCCAGGCGACAGGTGCACGTCCGCCCCAGCCGGGCATCGCGTACTCCGCCATCCCTCGCATCGGGGACGAGGTGAACGGGGACGAGGTGAACGGCGAGCTCGTGAACGGAGACGACGTGAAGGGCGAGCTCGTGAACGGAGACGACGTGAAGGGCGAGCTCGTGAACGGAGACGACGTGAAGGGCGAGCTCGTGAACGGAGACGACGTGAAGGGCGAGCTCGTGAACGGGCGCGCCAGCATCACGTGATCGAGGCTGACGCGCCGGCACCCGTGCTCGCCACCGAGCTCGAGGGTGCCGCCGAGAGCCTCGACGATCTCCCAGGCGTCGGGCTCGTCCCCGTCCCTCTCGGGGACCAGACGGAGCGCGAACGCGAAGTCGTCGTCACAGTCGTCCGCAGAGGGACCGCCGGACGAGCGGCGGCTTCGTCGCCGTCCGGCCGTCTCGAGAGCAAGGGTGCAGCCGCGTTCCCGCGCGAGTCGCTCGATCTCGGTGAGGCCGGAGGGCTCCGCGTCCTCCCCGGCGCTGGCGATCGACGCCACTCGACGCACGTCCGCCGGACCCTCCGGGCCCTCGGTGAAGCGCCGGGGCGGAGGCCCCTGAACGATCACCCTGTCGGCGACGTACCAGGTGGGGCGCACCTGCGGGACGCCAGGTCGGCGCCGCACAAGCGACGGATCCAGGAAGCGCACCGGCCGGTAGTCATGGTTCGGGTCCGGCGCCGCCGCTCCGGCGGCCTGGTCTGGGGTCTCGCTCACCTGCTCCTCCTCGAGTGGGCACGCCCACGGGCGTGCAAGAGTCGTCGCCCGTCGTGCGGGCGGGTCGGCACGGTCAGAGCTCGATGACCGGCGTGGCGACGGTGACGTCGCCGCCGTCGGGCAGGCGCACGAGCAGGCTGGTGGGGCCGCGATCGACGGCGGTGAAGGCGAAGCGGCCGTCGTCGTCCGCCGTGGTGGAGCGCTCGCCGCCGGGCTGGCGCAGCTCGACGACGAGCGTCGCGGCGGGCGCGACCCAGCCGTCGAGGCGCACGTGGGTGCCGTCGTCGTCGGTGGACAACGCGATCATCACGGTGAGGCGCTCGTGCGTGAACGTGATGGTGCGCGCCTCGAGCGGCGGGGCGTCGCCGCGCACGGACCCGACGGGGGCCTCGATCTGCTGCAGCTCCATCACGTCTGCCTCGAGCCGTGCGAGCGTCATCGCGAACAGCGACCGCTCGACGAGCCCTCGGGGCACGGGGTCGACCACCTCGACGGCGCGGCCGAGCCGCCCCAGGACGGCGACGTCGCGCGCGTCCAGGGCCTCGTCCTCACCGGGCACGGGCTCGCCCCACGCGTTCTCGTGCTTCTGGCTCATGTCCACGAGGCCTCCCCATGCTCCGTGAGGACGGCGCGCAGCTTCGCCAGGCACCGTCCCCGTGTGGCGCCGATGCTTCCCACCGGCATGCCGATCGACGCCGAGATCGCCTTGTAGTCCGGGCGGTCGGCGAGCGAGACGAGTCGCAGCAGCTCCTGGCAGCGCTCCGGGAGCCGGCGGAGCGACGACCAGAGGATCCGGTCGCGCTCGTCGGTCAGCACCTCGGCCTCCGGGCCTGGACGGGCGTCCGGCAGCGCCGCGGCGCCCTCGGTCACGTCGTCCGGCAGCTCGGTGCGCCGGCGCAGGTCCGCACGCCCCTTGCGCACCGTCTCCCAGGCGGCCCGCCGGGCCGTCACGAGGAGCCACTTAAGCACGGCCTTCGGCTCGGCGATCGTGTCCGCGTGCCGCACGAGCGCCGCCCACGTGGACTGCACCACGTCGTCGGCGACGTCCCGGTCGACGCCCTGGGCGCGCACCGTGTGCCACAGCAACGGCGTCGCCTCCCGGACCAGGTCCGACAGGGCGTCGGTGCGGCCCTCCCGGAACTCCAGGACGGCCCGCGCGGCCCGGTCGCCCAGGCTCTCGTCGGCGTCGGGCGTCCCACCGAGTGGTTCCTCAGCGGCTCGTGTCATGGCTGTTCGCACCTCGTGAGGGCTCGTCGAGAAGCCGGAGCGGCCGCGCCCCGGAGCCTCCGAGCCTACGGCGCGGCCCGACGACGCGGCAGGAGGAAGTTGCATCGACATGCAAGGACCTCCTCCTGCAGCGCTCGTGCGGTGCTGCGTACTCGTCATCGCACGGAAAGAGGACGACCCGCGCCGCGTGATACACCGGAGCCCATCCGACCGGCCGACCGCTCCGAACCACCTCCGAGCGCGGGACCACCCCGCGCCCGACAGATGAAGGAGCAGCCACCATGGGCTCGTCCGCGAACCGTCTCCTCGCCGCAGTCTTCGGCGCCGTCTACCTGCTGGTCGGCCTCGCCGGGTTCGTCGTCACCTCGGGCGTCGGCTTCGCCGCCACGGAGGGCGAGAAGCTCCTGTTCTTCGAGGTGAACCCGCTGCACAACATCATCCACGTCGCGATCGGCGCCGCCCTGCTCCTGGCCTCGCGCTCGGTCGCGGCGGCCAAGGGCGTCAACGTGACCGTCGGCGCGGTCTACCTGCTGGTCGGCGTCCTCGGCCTCTTCCTCGTCGGCACCGGCGCGAACATCATCGCGCTGAACGGCGCCGACAACGTGCTGCACCTGGCCAGCGCCCTCCTCCTGCTCGGCGTCGGGCTGGGCGCGGACCGCCGCGCCGAGACGGGCGTCGCGACGGCATGACCCGGACCGCGCCCCTGGCCCGCCTGCTCGTCGCGTTCGCGCTGGTCGGCGCCGGCCTGGTCAACATGGGCCTGGTGCGGGGCGCGTTCCCCCGTCCCCACGGCGTGTTCTCGCTGGTCGTCGGCGCGGCCGAGCTCGTGGTGGCGGTGCTCGTCCTGCGCGGGACGGCGACACGGGGCGCCGATCCCGCCGTGCTCGCGCGAGTCGCCGTCGGGGCTCTGGCCGTGACGAGCGTCCTCGGGATCGCGATGGCCGTCGCGGAGGGGACCCATGTCGGCGCGGCCACCGCGGCGGCCTCCCTCCAGCTCGCCGCCGCCTGCGTGGTGGGTGCCACGGCCCGACCGGCGCGAGGCAGGCCGGGCGCCGACCGGCCCGACCGGTCCCGGACAGGGCCTGCGGCGACGGCCGCCGGGCGGAGGCCGCGAGCCGCCGTGTCGCTCGCGATCCTCTTCGTGGGTGCCGTGGCCGTCTCCACGGTCGCGTCCGCCGGCCTGACCGACACGGAGGCGGGAGCACGGGCCGTGCCCCACGGCCAGCACCACCTCCCCGACCTGCCCGGCCTCGAGGGCCATCACCACGGTCGGTGACCCGGACCCACCGCCGGGTCCCGGTGGGACGCCGACGGCCCGGCACCCTCGCGGGTGCCGG
>NZ_JBHXAW010000214.1:0-7895 GCF_042726645.1 Isoptericola sp. NPDC060257 | reverse complement strand
CCCGACGAGCGAGCTCAAGCACGGGCCGCTCGCGCTCATCAGCCCGGAGCTGCCGACGGTCGCGATCATGCCCGCCGACGACCTGCTCGAGCGCAACATCACCGCCGCGCAGGAGATCCGCGCCCGCGGCGGCGCCGTCGTCGCGATCACGCACCCGGGCGTCGAGCTCGGCGACGCGGCGACGGCGCGCATCGAGGTGCCGCGCAACGAGGTGGAGCTCGACCCGATCCTGCTGACCATCCCCACCCAGCTGCTCGGCTACCACGCGGCCGTCGCCCTCGGCGAGGACGTGGACCGGCCGCGCAACCTGGCGAAGTCCGTCACCGTCGAGTGACCGCGGCGGCGGGGGGTGGTGCGGCTGCTCGCGGCGGAGGTCACCCGCCGACCTCGTCGAGGAGCTGTCGTACCCCCTCGCCGTCCATCAGGCCGATGACGTTGCCCGCCGGGTCGGTGAACCAGGCGCCGTCGCCGCCCTCCATGAAGCCGCGGGCGACGCCCTTCTCGTCCTGGTCGAAGCCCTCGTAGCGCTCCAGGCTCACGCCCTTCGCGACGAGGTCGTCCACCACCGGGTCGACGTCGTCCACCGCCAGGTGGAAGACGGTGAACGCCGCCGGGGTGTGGTCCTCCTTGGGGTACACGAACACCGGCGAGCTCGTGTCGAGGTGGAGCACCAGGCCCATGCCCTCGTCCAGGGTCGTGACGCGGAGCCCGAGGGTGTCCGCGTAGAAGCTGCGTGCCGCGTCGAGGTCGTCCACCGAGAAGCTGGAGAACCCGCGCCGAGTCGTGACCATCGCCGTTCCACTCCCTTGTGACCGCCGGTCCCCGGGCGTGGGGAGCCGCCACGAGGGTGCCGGACCCCTCCAGCATCCGTCCGTCGTCCCGTCCACGCCGCTGCCCGGACGACCGGGGGCGGGTGAAGTTCGGCCGGCCTGTGGCGTCGTCCCGGTCACGCCGGGTCGGGCTGGTCCTCGATCTGCACGGCCTTGAGCTCCGGGGTGAACCCGAACAGGGCGCCATCCTTCGCGCCCACCCACCAGCCGCCGCACTGCAGGGTGGCATCCTGCTCCTGGCCGGCGGTCCACCACCCCGCCTCGAGCGTCGAGCCGGTGCGGTAGTCGTCGGCGGTGAGGGTGCCGCGCGCGGGCTTCGCGACGAGCGGGTGGTCGGCGTCGACGGACGTGCAGTCGGTCGGCAGGGACGTCACCTCGGCCTCCATCGTGAGGATCATCTCGTCGCCGGTGGTGCGGAAGACGCCGCGGACGTCGGAGGCGTCGTCGGGCACCCAGGAGGGCAGCCCCTCGTCGGCCTTGCCGTCGGCGCCGCTGTCGTACGTGAACGCCTTGGTGTGACCGGAGCTCCGGTCCTGCAGCGCCTCCGAGATGGCGCCGCACGCCGTGGTCGTGACGGCGACGACGGAGGCGAGCGCCAGCACGCCGACGCCGCGGTAGCGGCGCACGGGCGACGTGGTGACGGTCGAGACGTCGGCGCGGTCGGCGCGGTGGGTGCTGCGGTGGTCGTGGTGGTTCTCGTGCTGCGTCATGTCCTCGACGCTACGAACGCGCAGGTGGCGGCGTCGTCGGCCTCGGAGCGGAACCTCGCGGTCGGCACGTACGACCCGGGGAGGACGCCGGGCTCAGGGCCGGCTCATGGGTTCGCCGGAGGGATCACCCGAGGAACTCGCGCACCAGCGGCGTCGCGACGGCCTCGCCCTCGTGGAAGTACGCGTGCCGCAGGCCGGGCAGCACCTCGACGCGCGCGCCGGGGATCCGCCGCCCGAGCAGGTCCGCGTTCACCGCGGGAGCGAGCACGTCGTCCGCCCCGTGCAGCACGAGCGTGGGCGCCAGCACCCGCGGCAGGTCGTCCCACGCGTCGTGGCCGTCGCTGGCGCGCAGGTGGTCGCGCCGCGCCCGCGGAGTCATCGACGGGTCGCCCTCGACCGTCGTCGGGCCGGGGTGCGCGGCCAGCCACGCGGGCGTGTACATGAGGTCCAGCAGGGCGCGCCGGGCCGCGCGGCGGTCGGGCTGCACCATGGCGCGGCGCACCTCGAGCGAGCGCTCGACGGCGTGCGCGCCGCCCGGCGTCGTGCACCCGAGCACGAGCCGCCCGAGCCGGTGCGGATGGTCGACGGCGAACCACTGGGCGACGCGGCCGCCCATCGACGTGCCGTAGACGTCGGCGCGCTCGACGCGCAGGTCGTCGAGGACGGCGGCGACGTCGCCCGCGAGGCGCCGCGTGGTGAGCTCGCGGTCCGTGGGGCCGGACGCTCCGGTGCCGCGCCAGTCCAGGGTGATCGTGCGGCGCCCGGCGCCGAGGCTGCCGCGCACCGGGTCCCACCAGCGGTGGGAGTTCGCCTGCCCGGCCAGCAGCACGAGCGGCGGCCCGTCGCCCCGCACCTGGTAGGCGATCTCGGCGGAGTCGTCGGCGATCGCGTGCGGCACGGTCACAGCGTAGGGCGGCGGTCGAGGCGCGCGGCGACCGCGGCGGCGGTGACGGCGACGGCGGTGGTGGCGGTCGCCGTCACGACCACTCCCGCCCAGCCGGCGCCCTCCCAGACGTGCGTCGCGACCGCGCCCATCACGGCGCTGCCCACGTAGTACGCGAAGAGGTAGGCGCTCGACGCCTGCGCGGTGCCGCGCCCCTGCCGGTGCGCGCGGTCCACGGCCCAGCCGCTGACCAGGGAGTGCGCGCAGAAGAAACCGACGGTGAGGACGCCGAGCCCGGCGACGACGGCCACGACGGAGGGCGGCACGGTCACCGCGACCCCGACGGCGAGCAGCACCAGGCCCGCCACGACGGCCGGGCCGCGCCCGCGCCGTCGGGCCAGGAGCTGCGCGACCGACGGCGTGACGATGCCGACCGGGTACGCCAGGTACACGAGCGTCACCGCGTGCCCGAGGGAGAACGGCGGCGCCTCGAGCCGGAAGGCGACCGCGTTGTACACGCCGACGAACGTGCCCATGCTCGCGAAGCCGACGGCGCACAGCAGCGCCACGACCGGGTCGCGGAAGGCCGACGCCGTCCCGGTCAGCACGCTGCCGAGCCGCAGCGGCCGCGGCGTGAACCGTGCCGAGCGGGGTACCAGCGCCCACAGGGCGACGGCGGCGAGGAGCGTCGTGACGCTCAGTACCTCGGTGGCCAGCGGCCACCCGCCGAGGGCGGCGAGCGGGCCGGGCAGGAGCCGCCCGACGGCGCCGCCCACCGCGGTACCGGCGATGTAGGCGGCGTTGGCGCGGGCGTGCGCGCCCGGGTGCATCTCCTCGCGCAGGTACGCGAGCGCGACGGCGGGCAGGCCGGCCAGCGCGACGCCGGCCAGCCCGCGCAGCACCAGCAGGCTGCCCCAGGTGGGGGCGAAGGCGCTCGCGAGCCCCAGCACGCCCGAGGCGAGCAGCGACCAGCGCATCACCTCGACCCGCCCGAACCGGTCGGCGACCGGGCCGACGGCCAGCAGCGCGACGGCCATCGCCGCGGTGGTCACCGACAGCACCTGGGCGGATGCGCCCGCCGAGACGTCGTAGTGCGCGGCGACCTGCGGCAGCAGCGGCTGCACGTAGTAGAGCAGCGAGAAGTTCGCGAGCCCGCCCGCGGCGAGCCCGAGCAGCGTGCGGCGGTACGCCCGCGACCCGGGGCGGTGGCCCGCGAGCGGGGCGGCGTCGCGCGCCGAGGCGGGCGCGGGCGGGGCGGTGGTCACCGGACCACGATGCGCCCGGCGCTTCGATGCGCCAAATGATCCGGGCGCCGGTCGTGATGCCAGAATTGCATCTGTCGGTCCGGAGGAAGGGGTGCGAGATGGACGAGCAGACCCTGCGGGTGTTCCTGTCCCTCTGCGAGACGGAGAGCACCCGCGACACGGCGGCGCTGCTGCGCGTGGACCAGTCGACGGTCTCCCGCACGCTCGCCCGCCTCGAGGCAGGGCTCGGCGTCGAGCTGTTCCGCCGGCACGGGCGCCGCATCGCGCTCAACCGTGCCGGCGTGAGCTTCCGCGGCGACGCCGCCCGCGTGCTCGACGAGATCGAGGTGGCGCGCCGGCACGTGCGCCAGGAGGCGCTCGGCGCGCGCACCGTGCGGCTCGGCTTCCTGCAGTCCGTGGCGCGGTGGCTGGTGCCGCGCGTCGTGACCGAGCTGCGTCGCGACGACCCGGACCGTCGCTTCGAGCTGCGCCAGGGCTTCGCGCAGGACCTGTTCGGCTGGCTCGACGACGACGTGCTCGACCTCGCGCTCGTCACGCCCCCGCCGCCCACCCGCACCACGAGCTGGCGGCTGCTGCACGAGCAGGTGCTGTGCGTCGCCGTCCCGCCGGGGCACCGGCTGGCCGGGCGCGCGAGCGTGGGCGTGGACGACCTGGCGGGGGAGCGGTTCGTCGCCTTCTCGCGCACCACCGAGCTGCGCGGCGTCGTCGAGGGCATGCTCGGCGCCGTCGGCGTCGAGGTGGAGGTCGCGTTCGAGTCCAGCGAGGTCGACACCATCCGCGGCCTCGTCGCCGCGGGGATGGGCGTCGCCGTGCTGCCCCGGCCCGAGCGGCCCGACGCCGCCGACCCCGTCTACGTGCCGCTGGAGCCGCGCACCACCCGGCGGCTCGGCATCGCGTGGGCCGACGGCGCTCGCCCACCGGCCGCCGTCACCGCCGTCCGACCGTCGCCGACCATGGAGCTGCGCACGTTCTGAGCCCCCGGAAGGTGCGCCACCGCATGGTCGGCGCGGGTGGGCGGCTACCCTGCCGATGGCCCGTCCGTCGACCCTGGAGGTATCCGGTGCTGCCGTCGCCCGACGAGCTGCGCACGCTGCAGCGCCGCACGCTGACCGTCGTCGTCGCGAGCCAGGTGCTCGGCGGCGCGGGGCTGGCCGCGGGCGTCACGGTCGGGGCGCTCCTCGCGCAGGAGATGCTCGGCACGGACCGCCTCGCCGGCGTGCCGACCATGCTGTTCACGCTGGGCTCGGCGCTCGCGGCGTTCCTCGTCGGGCGGATCACGCAGCGCGCGGGCCGTCGGGTGGGCCTGGGGCTGGGCTTCGCCGCGGGCGGCCTGGGCGCGGTCGGCGTGGTGGTGGCCGCGGCCCTCGGCGCCGTCCCGCTGCTGCTCGTGTCGCTGTTCGTCTACGGGGCGGGCACGTCCACCAACCTGCAGGCCCGGTACGCGGGCACCGACCTCGCCGCCCCGGACCGCCGCGCGACGGCGGCCAGCGTCGCGATGGTGTCCACCACGCTCGGGGCCGTGGCGGGGCCGAACCTCGTGGAGCCGCTCGGCGTCCTCGCGACGTCGTTCGGGCTGCCTGCGCTCGCGGGACCGTTCCTGCTCGCGGCCGTCGCCTTCCTCGCGGCCGGCGGCACGCTGTTCGCCTTCCTGCGGCCCGACCCGTTCCTCGTCGCGAAGGAGCTGGCCGGTGCCGCGGACGGCGCGGACGACGGCGCGCCGCCGGCGGGGACGGACGGGGCTCCGGACGGCGCGCGGCGCACCGTGCCGGCGGGCGTCGTCGTCGGCGCGACGGTGATGGTGCTGACGCAGATCGCGATGGTCGCGATCATGACGATGACGCCCGTGCACATGCGCGGCCACGGCCACGACCTGGGCGACGTCGGCCTCGTCATCGGCATCCACGTGGCGGCGATGTTCCTGCCGTCGCTGGTCACGGGCGTCCTGGTCGACAAGGTCGGACGGGTCCCGATGGCGGTCGCGTCGGGGGTGACGCTGCTGCTCGCGGGCATCACCGGCGCAGTCGCGCCGGGCGACTCGATGGTCCTGCTCGTGCTGTCGCTCGCGCTGCTCGGGCTCGGGTGGAACTTCGGCCTCATCGCGGGCACGGCGCTCATCGTCGACGCGACGACGCCCGCCACCCGCGCCCGCACCCAGGGCACGGTCGACGTGCTCATCGCGCTCGCCGGCGCGGGCGGGGGCGCGATGTCCGGCGTCGTGATGGCCGGGTCGGGCTACGCCACCCTGGCCCTCGGCGGCGGGGTCCTGTCGCTGCTGCTGATCCCGGTGCTGTTCCTCACGCGGAGGCCGTCGCGGGCGACAGCATGAGCGTGGAGAGGGAGCCCGCGAGGTCGGCGACGGCGCCCGGCACGGCGCGGTAGTACGCCCAGCGCCCGCGCTGCTCGCGCTCGAGCATGCCCGCCTCGACGAGGATCTTGAGGTGGTGGCTGACGGTGGGCTGCGACAGCCCGACCGGCTCGGTGAGGTCGCAGACGCACGCCTCGTGGCCCTCGTGCGCGGTAACGATCGACAGGAGCTGCACGCGCGTCGGGTCGGCGAGCGCCTTGAACGTGCGCGCGAGGTCGCGCGCCTCGGTGACGTCCACCGGGGGAGCGTCCGTGCCGCAGCAGCCGCCCTCGGTGGACACGGGCGTCAGCGGCAGGTCGATCGTCGTCATGCCTCCATCTTGCCACGCATCGAAGAATGTGGATACGTTGTCCCCGTTCAGTCATCGAAGTTCATCGATACGAGGGAGTGCGAGATGGTCGAGACGGTGCGGAGCGAGCTCCCGGTGGTCGTGATCGGTGCGGGCCCGGTGGGCCTGGCGGCGGCGGCGCACCTGCTGGAGCGCGGCCTCGAACCCCTGGTGCTGGAGGCCGGCGAGAGCGCCGGCGCTGCTGTCGCGTCGTGGGGGCACGTGCGGCTCTTCTCGCCGTGGCGGTACGACGTCGACGCCGCGGCCCGCCGCCTGCTCGAGCCGACCGGGTGGACCTCGCCCGACGCCGACGCCCTGCCGACCGGCGGCGAGCTCGTCGAGGGCTACCTGGCGCCGCTCGCCGCGACGCCCGAGATCGCGTCCCGGCTGCGCACCGGCACCCGCGTGCTGGCCGTCGCCAGGGACGGGGCGGACAAGACCCGCTCGCTCGGTCGGGAGCGCCGCGCCTATCGGGTGCGGACCGTCGACGCCGCGGGCCGCGTCGCCGACGTCCTCGCCCGCGCCGTCGTCGACGCCTCCGGCACGTTCTCGACGTCGAACCCGCTCGGCGTCAGCGGCCTGCCCGCGGCCGGCGAGGCCGACGCCGCGCCGTTCGTCACCGGGCCGCTGCCCGACGTCCTGGGGGTCGACCGCGCCCGCTTCGCCGGGCGGCACGCGCTGGTCGTCGGGATGGGCCACTCCGCGGCGAACACCCTGCTGAGCCTCGTGGAGCTGTCGGAGTCCGAGCCCGGCACGACCGTCACGTGGGCGATCCGCGGCGGGTCGGCGCGGCGCCTGTTCGGCGGCGGCACCGACGACGAGCTGCCCGCCCGCGGGCTGCTCGGCACCCGGCTGCGCGCGGCCGTCGACGCCGGCCGGCTGCGGCTGCTGACGCGGGTCTCGATCGAGCGGCTCGTCCCGGACGGCGGGTCGGTGCGGGTGCTCGGGACGGCGAAGGACGAGCCGCTGGCGCTGGACGTGCAGGCGATCGTCAACGCCACGGGCTTCCGGCCCGACCTGGACATGCTGCGTGAGGTGCGCCTCGACCTCGACCCGGTCGTCGAGGCGCCGAGCGCGCTCGCCCCGCTCGTCGACCCGAACCAGCACTCCTGCGGCACGGTGCCGCCGCACGGCGAGCAGGTGCTGCGCCACCCTGACGACGGCTTCTACCTCGTCGGCATGAAGTCGTACGGCCGAGCACCGACGTTCCTGCTGGCCACCGGGTACGAGCAGGTGCGCTCGGTCGCCGCCGCGCTGGCCGGCGACCGCGCGGCGGCCGACGCCGTCGAGCTGGACCTGCCCGCCACCGGCGTCTGCTCCAGCGACCTGGCGCTGGAGGCCGACGGCGAGTCGTCCACAGGGTCGTGCTGCGGCAGCGGGCCGAGCGAGCCGCAGCTCGTCGAGCTCGGGGTCGGGGCTCCGGCGGGCGTCGGCTTCGCCACGGGCGTCGCCCACGGCCGCTCCGGCGACGACGAGAGCTGATCCACCGGCCTTCCACCAGGCGATCCCTCGCG
>NZ_JBHXAW010000213.1:0-7947 GCF_042726645.1 Isoptericola sp. NPDC060257 | reverse complement strand
GTCTCCTCCCTGGCCAGGGAGAGGCGCTCGGCGCTCCGCTCGCCCGCCGGGGTGAGGCGCAGGCCTCCTCCCGCGTCAGCACGGTGACGAGCAGCGCGCCCAGGCCACCCACCCACACGGCGGCGCCGACCAGGTGCAGCAGCATCGCGCCGACGGCGAGCTCGTGGTTCGCGGCGCCCGACGCGTGGCCGGTGGTCGACTGCATGGCGAGGGCCGCGAGCGGCAGCAGCGTCGCCCACAGGGCGCCCACCGGCCCGCGCACCGCCATCGCGAGCGCGGACGTGAGCGCGGCGACCACGATGATCGCGAGGTAGAGCCGGCCGAGGTCGAGGTCGGTGACGAACTGCGCGAGGCCCTGCCCGAACGCGGGCGAGGCCGGCGAGGTCCCGGAGATGTTCGCGTACCGGAGCACGAGCTGGAGGACGGCGGCCACCGCCCACACGGCGCTGGCGGCGCCGGCGGTCGTGAGCACCCGCGTCTGGGTGCGGCCCGGCGGCACCAGGCAGGCCGCGACGAGGAGCGCGCCGACCGTCACCGAGACGCTGAGCTCGGTGAGCACGGTCGTGACGGGCAGGCCGTAGCGCACGATCGCGCCCGGGTCGGTGAAGCCGCTGAGGGCCTGGAACGCGCCCGAGTAGGCTCCGCCGCACAGCACGGCGAGGACGGCGACGAGGGCGGCTGCGGGTCCGGCGGCGACGAGCCACCAGGGACGCGGCGGCACGCTCGGGGTACCGCCCGGCCGCTGCACGGCGGGGGCTGCGGAGGTCACCCGTCCAGCCTATGGGCGGCGGGCGGCGCGCCGGGACGTCCCGGGTGTGAGATCACCTGCCGTGGGGCACCATCTTCCCAATCCAACGATTATCGATTAGTGTCCCAGTCGTCCCTCCACACCGGACGTCATCCACAGCCGCAAGGCCGAACTCCGGGCACGCGAAGCAGCGTCCCGGCGGGGCGGCAACCCGAGAGGATCAACGATGATCAAGCACCGCACCCTGGCGAGCGTGGGCACGCTCACGGTCGCCGCCCTCGCGCTCACCGGCTGCGCCGGCTCCGACGACGACGGCGGCTCCGGCGGCACCACCGAGGTGAGCATGCTCGTCAACGTCACGCCGAACCTCACCGAGGAGTACTGGAACGAGCTGGTCAAGCCGTTCGAGGACGCGAACCCCGGCATCGACGTCGTCGTCCAGAACCCGGGTGCCGAGGGCGTCGCCGCCGCCCTCCCCCGTCTGCTCACCGCGGGCGACGCGCCCGACGTCGTCCAGTCGCTGCCCCCGACCACGGACCTCGCCCCGGAGCTCGTCGACCTGTCCCAGTACGACTGGGCGACGTCCGGCCCGCTCGCCGACCAGTACTCGATCGACGGCAAGTACTACATGGCCGGCATCGGGTTCCAGCTGCAGAGCCTCTTCTTCTACAACAAGACGGCGTTCGAGGAGGCCGGGATCTCGGAGACCCCGACCACGGTGGAGGAGCTCACCGCGGCCCTCGGCAAGCTCAAGGACGCGGGCTGGACGCCGCTGCAGACCGGCGGCGACTGGATGACCAGCCACTCGCTCCAGGCCCTCGGCCTCCCGTCGATCGTCGGCCAGGACCCGGAGTGGTTCGCGCACATGAGCTCGGGCGAGGCCACCTTCTCCGACACGTACGGCGACTCGGTCGCCACCTACGCCGACTGGGTCGCGAAGGGCTACGTCCCCAAGGACGCGCTGGGCATCAAGTACCCGGACGCCGAGCAGGCGTTCCTCTCCGGCAAGAGCGCGGTCTACCCGATGGGCAGCTGGTTCGCCGGCACCGAGGCGAAGGCGGAGGAGAAGGCCGAGATCGGCGTCTTCCGCGCCCCCGCCGTCGACGGCGTCGCCAGCCCTGCCATGGGCGCGAACATCGCCAGCCCGTACTCGATCCTCAAGACCAGCGAGGACCAGGACGCGGCCGCCAAGCTCGTCGAGTTCCTCGTGACCGACCAGGACGCGGTGGCCAGCCAGCTCGAGGTCGACGGCAACTTCCGCGACGGCTACGAGTACGAGATGGACGACCTGGGCAAGGAGCTGCTGCAGATCGTCGCGGACACCCCCGCCGAGTCGTACACGCCGACCGGCCAGGGCTACGGCGAGCGCACGCTGCCCACCGGCTACTCGGACGAGATCAACGCGCAGACGCAGGCGCTCATCGGCGGCACCTCGGCCGACAAGGTCGACTCCGCGATGGACGACTGGTTCGCCGCCACGATCGGCTGACGATGGCGACCACCGTCCCCCTCGCCCGCGCGCGCCGCCGCCCGGCGGCGCGCGTGTGGCGCGACCGCCTGCCCGGCATCGTCATGGGCGGCCCCGCCGTCCTGGTCTTCCTGGCGATGTTCATCGTGCCGATGTTCCTGGCGTTCGTCCTGAGCCTGACCGACTGGAACGGCTACAGCCTGAACTTCACCTTCATCGGCTTCGACAACTACGCGGAGGCGTTCCGCAACCCGCGCACCGTCGACGCGGCGATCTTCACCGCCGTCGTCGCCTTCTGCGGCACGGTGCTGTGCAACGCGGTCGGGCTGTTCATCGCCGCGCTCATCGCCGGCAACAGCCGCGCGAACACCCTGCTCCGCACGATCTTCTTCTACCCGTACATCATCAGCGCGCTGATCATCGGGTTCCTGTGGTCGGCGATGCTCTCCCCCGAGGGGGCGGTGAACGGCCTGCTGGGGCACCTCGGCCTCGGGCCGGTGCCGTTCCTCACCGAGGTCGCGTTCGCGAAGGCGAGCGTGATCCTCACGATCGTGTGGTCGCACTTCGGCTTCAACATGATCCTGTTCCTCGCAGGCATCAAGTCGGTGCCCACCGAGTACTACGAGGCCGCCACGGTCGACGGCGCCTCGAAGTGGCAGCAGTTCCGCAACGTGACGCTGCCGCTCATCGCCCCCGTGTTCACCGTGAACCTCGTGCTCACGCTGGTGGGGCTGCTCAAGGTCTACGACATCGTGCTGGCGCTGACCGACGGCGGGCCCGCCGGGTCCACCCAGACGATCGTCTACCAGATCCTGCGGGACTCGTTCGCGAACTCGGAGCTCGGCTTCGGCGCGGCGCAGTCCGTGGTCCTGCTGCTCGTCACGGCCGTGCTGGGACTCGCGGTGACGTTCGCCCGACGCGGCGCGGAGAAGAAGGTGGCCGACTGATGGCGACGACGACGCACCCGACGACCCCCGTGACCCCGCCCGTGGCACCCCGCACGCCCGCCGCACGCTCGGCGTCGAAGGCCCGGAGACGGCCCGTCCCGGGCGTGGGCACCGTCCTCAAGTGGGTGGTGCTGGGCCTCGGTGCGCTGGTCATGCTCGTGCCGCTGTACATCATGGTGATCAACGCCTTCAAGCCGCAGGACGCGATCATCTCCTCGCCGCTGGCGATCGGCCCGGGCACGTTCAGCCTGGAGTACCTGCAGGCCGCGCTCACCAGCGAGAAGTTCAACGTCGTGCGCGCGTACGGCGTCACGCTGCTGTTCGTCGCGCTGGTCAACGTGTGCGGCATCGCGCTCGCCGCGCCGGTCGCGTACGTCATCGCGCGCGGCCGGTCGAAGTGGCACCTGGGCCTGCTGCTGCTCTTCGTGTCCGGCCTGTTCATCCCGGGCCAGGTGACGCTGATCCCCGTCGTCTTCGTGCTGCGGGTGCTGGGGCTCATCAACACGATCCCGGGCTTCATCCTGTTCGAGACGGCGGCGACGCTGCCGGTGACGATCTTCCTGTTCGCCGCCTACCTGCGCACCGTGCCGCGCGACATCGACGAGGCCGCCGCGCTGGACGGCGCGGGCAAGATCCGCGCGTTCTGGTCGTGCCTCTTCCCGATCATGAAGCCGGTGGTCGCGACGATCGTCGTGCTGAACTCGATCAGCGTCTGGAACGACTTCGTGAGCCCGCAGATCATCCTGGGCCCGAGCTCCGGCATCTACACCGTGACGACCGGCGTGTACGCGGCGGTGGGCGAGTTCTCCACCGACTACACGACCGTCTTCCCGACCCTGCTGCTGGCGGTGAGCCCGGCGATCCTGTTCTTCGTGCTCATGCAGCGGCACATCATCGGCGGCCTCGTCGCCGGCGCCACGAAGGGCTGAGCCCGACCATGAGCGAGACGACCGACCGCACGACCCGCCCCCGCATCCCCACGACGCCGCTGCGCGAGGTCCCGGCCTGGGCCGTGCTGGAGCGCCGCCTGTTCGACGCGACGGAGGAGGCCTGGCGGCTGTTCTCCGACCGCTACACCGGGCCCGACGGCCGCATCCTGCACGCGGGCGGCTTCGAGCACCGCGACGGCGTCGACGACCTGTACGAGCCGTTCTTCAACTGGCCGGCCTTTTACGCCCTCGGCGGCGGCGACGAGATCCTCGCCGCCGCGAAGCACCACTTCGAGGGCGTGACGGCGCAGCTCACCGAGGGCGGCATGCTCACGGACGAGTACGAGAACGGGTACGACTGGTTCCACCAGGGCGAGTCGCTGCTGTTCTTCTACGGCCTGTGCGCGGCGGACCCGGGCGACGAGCGGTTCGCCGAGCGCGCCCGCCGGTTCGCCGCCCTGTACACGGACCCGGCGCACGGCAACTACGACCCTCGGCGGAACCTGATCACGGCGCCGCACAACGGCGCGCAGGGACCTCTGGAAGGTCTGGGCACCGAGTGGCTCACCTATCCGGCGTCGCTCGACTACATGGAGGCGTACGGCCTGCCGCTGCACGGGCTGCCCGGCATCACGCGGTGGTCCGACCTGGAGGACCCGGCGCACGCCCAGCTCATGGGCGACGAGCTCCAGCGCCGGGCGGCGGGCGACACGGCGGTCAACCTCGCCGCGACGTCCCTCGTCACCAACCGGTGGCTGTACGACGGCGACGCCGCGTCCGCCGCGTGGGTGGCGCGGTACGTCGACGGCTGGCGCGAGCGCGCCGCCGCGGCGGGCGGCCTCATGCCCGACAACGTGGCGCCCGACGGCGTCGTCGGCGGCCTGCACGACGGCGCCTGGTACGGCGGCCACTACGGGTGGACGTGGCCGCACGGCCTGCACTCGGTGGGCATGAGCACGCTGATCGGCGCGATCAACGCGTCGTTCGTCTCGGGCGGGACGACCGGCACCCGCGACGACGGCCCGCTCGACCTCGTGCGCACCATGCTCGACACGTCGCTGGAGCACGCGATCACCGCGCCCGTCACCGAGACGCCGTTCAGCCTGCGCGGCAGCTGGCTCGAGCGGCTCGGGCCGCACGCCGCCGAGCCCGCGACGCTCGTGCCGTACCGGTTCGGCGCCGACGGCTGGTTCGACTACGGCCCCCTCCAGCTCGACCTGCCCACCTGGCTGTGGTGGTGGACGCGCGACGACGCCGACCGCAAGCGCCTGGACCGGGTGCTCGACGGCGTCCCCGGCTCCGACGAGGTCCGCCCGTTCCGCGACAAGGTGGAGGCCGGGCACGAGGGCCCGTGGCTCGCGTTCCTCGACGGCTCGCTGCCGGACTACCCGGAGCGCGCGCTGTCGATGGCGCTCGGCCAGCTCGCCCGCCGCGTCGCCGTGATGGACGCCGAGCCCGTGGACCCCGAGACCGTGCACCTGCACTTCTGGCAGCGCGCCAACCCGGTCGTCACGGAGGTGCTGGGGCAGCTGATCACCGGCACGCCGCAGACCCTGTACAACGGCGGGCTCCCGTTCGCCGCCGTCGCGTACACCGACGCCGACCGGCGGCGCCCCGGCCTGCCGCCCGACGTCGCCGCCCTGGTCTCCGGCCTCGACCGCGACGCCGACGGCACCGGCCGCGTCGAGCTCAGCCTCGTCAACCTCTCCCCCACCCACGCCCGGCGCGTGCGCGTGCGGCCCTCGCGGTTCGGCGAGGAGCGCCTGACGGGCGTCGTCGTGCGCGGCGAGGACGGCGGCGTCTGGCCCGGCCCGTCCACGGCGTCCGCCGGCCGCGCCGGCACGCGGACCGCCGCGACCGTCCCGCTCGACGCCCCCGACCTGCTCGTCGAGCTGCCGCCGAGCCACCGCGCGGACGTCGTGCTGCTCACCGCACCCGCCGGCAGCTCGCCACGTCACCAGAACCACGAAGGAGCCCGACCATGACCGACGCTCTCACCGACGGGTCGCCCGTCGACACCTTGCCCGTCGACACCCTGACCACCGGCCCCGGCGCGGGCCTCGTGCGGCCCGAGATCGCGCTGCCCGTGCGCGGCGGCGCGTACGAGCGGGCGGACGCGCAGTCCCTGGAGCGGCTCGGCCAGGTGTCGGCGGCGACGGCCTGCGCCAAGCTGCACGGCCTCGGCATCCGGCACTCGTTCGTCGAGGGCCCGCGGCCGCTCAAGCCCGGGTACCGCGTCGTGGGCTCCGCGCTCACCCTGCAGTTCATGCCCCAGCGCGAGGACCTCGCCGCCGGCGACGAGCAGGAGTACGTGGAGCGGCACACGGCGCTGTGGCACGTGCTCGAGGCGGTCCAGCCCGGCGACGTGCTGGTGGTCCAGGCGTACGGCAGCCGGTTCTCCGGCTGCGTGGGCGACATCCTCGCCCGGTACTTCCAGCGCAAGGGCGGCGCGGGCATGATCGTCGACGGCCGCATCCGCGACTCCGGGAAGATCCGCGACCTCGGCCTGCCCGTGTGGTCCACGGGCGTGACCCCGCACTACGCCTCGCAGTCGGAGCTGTTCCCCTGGGCGTACGACGTGCCCGTCGCCGTCGGCGGCGTGCTGTGCATGCCGGGCGACCTCGTCGTCGCGGACGACGACGGCCCCGTCATCGTGCCGCGCGCGATGGCGGACCAGGTGGTCGAGTCCGCGCAGGACCACGAGGAGTGGGAGGTCTTCAGCCGGCGCCGGCTCGACGAGGGCGCCCGTCTCAGCGACTACTACCCGCTGACCCCCGACACCCGAGGGGAGTTCGAGGCATGGCGTTCCGCGCAGGGCTCCGCCCGCTGACCCCGGCCGACGACGGCGCGCCCGACCCGACCGGCGTCGCCGCGTCGTCCTTCGGCCTCGGCTGCGCGCCGATCGGCAACCTCTTCACCCCCGTGGCGGAGGCCGACGCCGAGGCGACGGTCGGCCGCGCGCTCGATCGCGGGATCCGCTTCTTCGACACGGCGCCGCACTACGGCGAGGGCGTCAGCGAGCTGCGGCTCGGCCACGCCCTGGCCGGCGTCGACCGCGACTCCGTCGTCATCGCCACCAAGGTGGGCCGCGTGATCGTCGACGCCGACGGCGCGCCCGTGCCCTCGGGCGGCACCGGCGGCCCCGGGGGCACGACGGTCGGCGACCTCGGCCGCGACGGCGTGCTGCGGTCGCTGGAGGGCAGCCTGGCGCGGCTCGGCACCGACCGCGTCGACCTGCTGTACCTGCACGACCCGGCGGACGTGGACGAGGCGCTGCGGGGCGCCCTGCCCGCGATGCTGGAGCTGCGGGACCAGGGCGTGGTGCGGGCCGTGGGCGTCGGGATGGGGCGCAACGCTCCCGTGGCGCGCCTGGTCCGCGAGGCCGCCGGCGCGCTGGACGTCGTCATGCCCGCCGGGCGGGTGACCCTGATCGACCGCACCGCCCTGGACGACCTGCTGCCCGCCGCCCGCGAGCGCGGCGTCGGCGTCGTCGCGGCGGGGGTCTACAACTCCGGCGTGCTCGCCGACCCGGTCGCGGCGCCGTTCTTCGACTACCACCCCGCGTCGCCGGACCAGGTCGACCGGGCCCTGCGCATGGCGGCCGCGTGCCACCGCGAGGGGATCGACCTGCCCACCGCCGCCGTCCGCTGGCCGCTGCGCGTGCCGGGCGTGGAGGCCGTCGTCGTGGGGGCGCGCACCCCCGCCGAGGTGGACGTCTTCGCCGACGCCGCCGACGCCGTCGTCCCCGATCGCCTGTGGACGGAGCTCGACGCGATCGCGAGCTCCGCCGAACAGGCGGTTGACACCGTTATCGGGTCGCATGGCACCGCATAACGGTGTCAACCGCCTGTTCGG
>NZ_JBHXAW010000212.1:0-8082 GCF_042726645.1 Isoptericola sp. NPDC060257 | reverse complement strand
GTGCAGGCTGCCGTCGAGCACCCGGGCGACCGCCTCGTCCAGAGGCACCCACCGGAGCTCGATCTCGGCCTCCTCGCCCGTGCGTGCGTGCCGGTCCGCGTCGGGTACCTGGCCGAGGCCGCGGGCGAGGAAGACGCGCACCGTCTCGTCGCTGCTGCCGGGCGACGACGCGAAGTCGGCCAGCACGTGCCATCGCGCGGCGGTGGTGTCGGTCTCCTCCGCGAGCTCGCGCGCGGCCGCCTCCGCCGGCGGCTCGCCGGCGACGTCGAGGAGCCCGGCCGGGACCTCCCACATCCGGGACCGCACCGGGTGCCGGTACTGCCGCAGCAGCAGGACCCGGTCGGCGTCGTCGAGCGCGACGACCGCGACCGCGCCCGGGTGCACCACGTACTCCCGGGTCACGGTCCCCGCGGCGCCGAGGTCGACGTCGTCGCGCACCAGGTCGACGATGCGGCCACGCTGCAGCACCTCGTGCCGCAGCACCGGCCGCGGGGCCCGCTCGTCCGCGACGGACGGGCCCGCCCCGCCGACGGGCGCCGTCACGCGCCCTGGCGCTCGAGCGCCGCCGCGACCAGCCCCGAGAAGAGCGGGTGCGAGCGGGTGGGGCGCGACTTGAACTCCGGGTGCGCCTGGGTGCTCACGTAGTACGGGTGCACGTCGGCGGGCAGCTCCACGAACTCCACGAGCTGCGCGTCGGGCGACGTGCCGGAGAACACCAGGCCCGCCTCCTCGAGCTGCGCGCGGTACGCGTTGTTGACCTCGTACCGGTGGCGGTGGCGCTCCGACACCCGCTCGCTGCCGTACGCCTTGGCGACGACGGAGCCGGCCCCGAGGTGGGCGTCGTACGCGCCGAGGCGCATGGTGCCGCCCAGGTCGCCCTCGCCGCCCACGATCGCGAGCTGCTCGGCCATCGTCGCGATGACCGGGTGCGTGCTGTTCGGGTCGAACTCCGTCGACGAGGCGTCCTCGAGGTCGAGCACGTTGCGCGCGTACTCGATGACCATCGACTGCAGCCCCAGGCAGATGCCCAGCGTCGGCACGAGGTTCTCGCGCGCCCAGCGCAGCGCGCCGACCTTGCCGTCGATGCCGCGCACGCCGAAGCCGCCGGGCACGAGCACCGCGTCGACGCCCTCGAGCGCCTCCTGCGCGCCCTCGGGCGTCTGGCAGTCATCGGCGGCCACCCACCGGATGCCGACCTTCGCGTCGTTGTCGAAGCCGCCGGCGCGCAGCGCCTCGGTCACCGACAGGTACGCGTCGGGCAGGTCGATGTACTTGCCCACGAGGGCGATCTCGACGTTGTGCTCCGGCTCGTGCACGCGCTCCAGGAGCTGGCTCCAGCCGTCCCAGTCGACGTCGTGGAAGGGCAGGTCGAGGCGGCGCACGACGTAGGCGTCCAGGCCCTCGGCGTGCAGCACGCGGGGGATGTCGTAGATGCTCGGCGCGTCGACGGCGTTGACGACGGCCTCGTTGTCCACGTCGCACATGAGCGCGATCTTGCGCTTGATGGGCTCCGGGACCACGCGGTCGGCCCGCAGCACGATCGCGTCCGGCTGGATACCGATCGACCGCAGCGCGGCCACCGAGTGCTGGGTCGGCTTGGTCTTCAGCTCGCCCGACGGGCCGATGTAGGGCACGAGCGAGACGTGCAGGAAGAAGCAGTCGTCACGGCCGAGCTCGTGCCGCACCTGGCGCGCGGCCTCGAGGAACGGCTGGGACTCGATGTCGCCGACGGTGCCGCCGATCTCGGTGATGATCACGTCGACGTCGGGGCCGGCCTGGTCGCGCATGCGCGACTTGATCTCGTCCGTGATGTGCGGGATCACCTGGACCGTGTCGCCCAGGTACTCGCCGCGGCGCTCCTTGGCGATCACGCGGGAGTAGACCTGTCCGGTGGTGACGTTCGAGGAGGCCGGCAGCTCCACGTCGAGGAATCGCTCGTAGTGGCCGATGTCGAGGTCGGTCTCGGCGCCGTCCTCGGTGACGAAGACCTCGCCGTGCTGGAACGGGTTCATCGTGCCCGGGTCCACGTTGAGGTACGGGTCGAGCTTCTGCATCGTGACCCGCAGGCCGCGCGAGCGCAGCAGGCGCCCGAGCGAGGAGGCGGTGAGTCCCTTGCCGAGCGACGACGCCACACCACCCGTCACGAAGATGTGCCGTGTCTGGTGCGTCGCACCCGTGCGGCTGGAGGAGCGGGGCTGGAGTCTGTTCGCGGTGTCGGCCACGGAACTCCATCCTAACAGCGGGTCGGACGGCGGCACGCGGACCGCGCGGTGCGCCTGGTCACTCCGTGGGTCGGTCGGCCGGTTCCGCGGCCTCGGCAGGCTCGTCAGGGTCCACGGTGGGCGCGGGGCCGCGCCGGCGCACGATCCCCGTCACGGCGGACCGGTCGGCCAGCAGGAAGCCGCCCACGACGACGACGCCCCCGACCACGGCGGCGAGCACCCCGACGCCCAGCGCCGGGAGGATCGTGGCGTCCGCCGGGAGCAGCGCGCCCGACACCAGCGACCCCGCCCAGGCACCGAGCCCGGTCGCGACGACGAGCACGACGAGGGTCCGCGGGACCCCCCGCAGCGCCTCGCGTCCGGCGTACCGGCCCACGGCCGCGAGCAGGCCCGCCCCGGCGACCGTCATGCCCAGCGCCGTGGCCAGGCCGAGCTGGGCGAGCACGCCCGCCTGGTCCCGGACTCCCGTCGCGGCGGGCAGCGCGAACGCCGCCACGGCCACGACCAGCCACCCGGCCGCCGTGACGACCACCGCCACCCGTTGGTGGTCGATCGCGTACAGCGCCCGCGACAGGTGCAGGATCAGCGCGAACCCGACGATCCCCGGCGCCATCCACGCGACGGCGTCACCGAGCCCGGCCACCGACCCGCTCGCGATGCGGGCGAACACCGCCTCCACGGCCCCGGACGCGGCGACGAGCGCCCCCACGCCCAGCCCGGACACGACGAGCAGGGTCCGGGTGGTCGTGGCGAGCAGGCCGCGGAACCGGTCGCGGCGCCCGTGCGCCACGTGCTCGGCGAGCCGCGGGAACGCGCTCGTCGCGAGCGGGAACGCCAGCACGGCGTACGGCAGCAGGTAGACCTGCTGGGCGAACGTGTACGTGGGGAACGTCTGCTCCGGCCCGAACTGGAACGCCGCCCCCATCACGGCGAGCACGGACAGCTGCTGCGCCACCAGGGCGCCGACGCCCGCCAGCGCGAGGTTGCGGGCACGGACGCCCTCGCCCCCGGGGAAGCGCAGCGTGGGGCGCAGCCGCGTCCCCGTCCGGAGCACCGGGAGCACGAGCGGCAGCGCGAGGAACGCGACGCCCGCCGTCGTGCCCCAGCCCAGCCAGCCGATCGCCGTCGTGGAGAGCGCCGCGACGTCGCCCTGGTCCCCGTCGGCCATGCCGACGAACACGAGGTAGACGGCGATCACGGCGAGGCTGGACAACAGCGGCGCGAACGCCTGCCAGAAGAAGCGCTTGTGGGCCTGCAGGATGCCGCCGAGCACCACCGCGAGCCCGTACAGCGGCACCTGGAGCGCGAACGTCCGCACGAAGGTGGCGGTGACGTCCACGAGCTCGGGGTGCTTGTCCCCCATGAGGAGCGACGCGATCGGCCCGGCGAGGATCGCGAGCAGGGCACCGAGCGGGACCAGGACGGCGAGGGTCCAGCCGAGCAGCGCCGAGGCCACGCCGGAGGTCTCCTTCGCGGAGCGTCGCGCGATCGGTCCTGCCAGCAGCGGGACGACGGCACCTGCGAGGGCGCCGCCCGCCGCCACCTCGAACAGGACGTTCGGCAGCTGGTTCGCCGCGCTGTAGGCCGAGCCCACGCCCTCGGTACCCACCGCCCACGACAGGACGAGCGACCGGGCGAACCCGACCAGCCTGCTCGCCACCGTCACGACGGTGATCATCGCGGCGGCGCCGGCGAGCGTCTGGGTCGCCGCCCGCAGCCCGCCCGGGCGCGACGTCATGGGTTCACTCCCCCGCGGCGGGTTCCTGCGCCGGGTCCTGCTCCTGGGCCTCTGCCGGGCGGCGACCCCAGCCGTCCGCGGCGTGCAGCCACGGCGTGCGCTCGATGACGGCGGAGAAGCTCACGCGCTCGGACGCGAGCGTGAGCCCGACGACGGACGCCAGCGCGGCGAGCCGCACCGCGCGCGGGGCGCCGAACGCCCACTGCGCGCCGACCAGCGCGCCGAGCGCGTTCGCGCCGCCGTCGCCCAGCATGTCCCGCTCGGCGAGGTCGCCGGGGGCCGCGACGGCGGCCGCCCCGAGGACGACACCGGTCGCCGCGCCCGCGGAGCCGCCCGCGACGGGCAGGCTCAGGGCCGCCGACGCCTTGAGCGCCCGGCCGGGACGCAGGTCGAGGAGGTTGAGCAGGTTGGCCGTGCCCGCGACGAGGGCGCCGTTCACCGCGACGTCCAGCAGGTGCCCCGCCGCGCCACCGGCCCGTCGGGTGCCGACCGCGGCGCCGACGAGCGCCGTCGCGCCGATGCCGAGCACCTTGAGCCCGCCGGTCGTGAGGCGGCCCTCGGCGAGCGCGCCGAGGTGTCCCCGCAGCCCCTTGACGCGCGTGCTCGTGTCCTCGGCGAGGTCGTCCACGAGCCCGAACGCTGCCGCGCCGGCGGTCGCGAGCGCGGCGCCGGCCCGCTCCCGGCCGCCGCCCGCGGCGAGCGTCCCGGCGACGAGACCGGCCGCGACGGCCGGGCCCTCGAGCATGCTCACCGGCTCGCCGCGGTGGTTGGTGCGGGTCCAGCGCGCGGCGCCGCCGGGCGGGTCGGTGTCGAGGGCTCGCCGGGCGAGCGCCGTGCTCGCGGCCGCGACGACCGCGCCGCGCAGCAGCGCGCCCACGCCGGCCATCAGCCGTCCCCCTGCGTCTCGCCCTGCTCGACCACCGGCGGGAGGACGGACGCGCCCTCCTCGAAGCCGTACTGGTCGACGGCGCCGGCGTCCTGGGCGGCGATGGCGAGCGGCACGACGATCTGCCCCGTCGTCTGCTCCACGCCGCTGACCGTGCTCACCAGGTCCGAGAGCCCGTCGTCGGCACGGATCGTGGCGATCAGGTCGCCGTCGCGCGTCGTCGGCCCGGCCACCACCGAGGTCCCCGCGATCTCCGCGGACGTCCCCGCGAGCGCGGCGAGCGCGCCCATCCCAGTCTGCTCCGGGTCGGCGTCCTGCGTCTGCTCCTCCTCGTCGGCACCGGTGGCGCCGCTCGACAGCAGCAGGATCGCGTCCGCGGGCGCGCTCGGCTCGGCCACCTGCTCGACGAGGCCCACCTGCTCCAGGAGATGCTGCTGCTCGAGGGCTGCCTCGCTGAACGCGGCCGGGCCCGCGGAGCCCGAGGAGTCGGTGAGCGCCACGGTGAGCGACGCGGCGAGCAGCTCGGCCGGGCCGGAGTCCTCGTCGATCACGCCCTCGACGGCGCCGGCGGGGAGCTTCTCGCGCAGCCCGTCCGCGACGGTCTCCCGCATGGTCAGCTCGTCGGCCGACGTCCACGACGCGGCCAGCCGCTCCTGCGCGACGACCGTGCCGTCCGCCGCCTCCAGCTGGTCCAGCACGGCCTTGCGGTTCGCGTCGCTCACCTCGTCCACCTCGACCACGGCGACGTTCATCCCCGCGAGCGACCCGGCGACGAGCTGGTCTCCGGCGCTCTCGATGAAGCGCCGCTGGTCCTGTGCCGTGGTCTGCGCCTGCCCGAGCTCCTCGCGCAGGGTGTTGCGCTCGTTGCGCAGCGCGTCGACCTGCTCGGTGAGCTGGTCCCCGAGGGTGCCCTGGAGCGGGCCGGCACCGAGGATGATGCCCACCGCGAGGGCGAGGAAGACGGAGATCAGCGAGACGAGGTGATACCTGAAGTCGATCACGGTCGGCAGAGGTTCCTTGTCAGGTCGGAGCGGTCGGGTCGGGTCGAGCAGGATGCCGGGAGGGCGCGCAGGGGGCGTCACCCGCCGAAGAGGCTACCCACCCAGGAGACGAGGTCGTCGATCCGGGCACCGATCAGCCCGAAGAGCGTCTGCCCCGCCGCGGTGGACCACAGCGCCGCGACGACGGCGGCCACGCCCGCCAGGGACAGCAGCGTGAGCTGCAGGTTCGAGATCCGGGTGCGGTACAGCCGGGACACGCCCTTGGCGTCCACGAGCTTGCCGCCCACGCGCAGCCGGGTGAGGAAGGTGCTGGCCATGCCCGCCCGCCCCTTGTCGAGGAACTCGACCAGCGTGGCGTGCGTGCCGACCGCGACGATCAGCTCGGCCCCCTTGTCGTCCGCGAGGAGCATGGCGATGTCCTCGCTGGTCCCCGTCGCGGGGAACACCACGGGATCGACGCCGAGCGCCTGCACGCGGTCCAGCCCGGGCGAGTTGCCGTCGCGGTACGCGTGCACCACGATCTCCGCCCCCGACGACAGCGCACGGTCGGACACCGAGTCCATGTCGCCGACGATCATGTCCGGCTTCCAGCCCGCGTCGATGATCGCGTCGGCGCCGCCGTCGACGCCGACCAGCACCGGCCGGTTCTCCGTGATGTAGGACCGCAGCATCGCCAGGTCCTCGCGGTAGTGGTAGCCGCGCACGACGATCAGCACGTGCCGGCCCTCGAACTTCGTCCGCACGTCCGGCACGCCGACGCCGTCGAGCAGGAGGTCCCGCTCCCGACGCAGGTACGTCATCGTGTTCTCGGCGAAGTTCTCGATCTCCTCCGACAGCCCCTCGCGCGCCGCGACCATGTCCGCCGCGACGGTCTCCGGGGACTGGCGGACGCCCTCCGCCACGGTGGTGCCGTCGACGACCACGGTGCCGCCGTCGATCCGCACCGCGGCGCCCTCGGGCAGCGCCATCACGGCGGGGCCCAGGTCGTCGACCAGCGTGATGCCCGCGTCGACGAGGATGCCCGGCCCCGCGTTCGGGTAGCGGCCCGACGTCGAGCGGGCGGCGTTCAGCACCGCCGCCGGGCCGACCGCCACCAGCGCGTCCGCCGCGACACGGTCGATGTCGACGTGGTCGATCACGGCCACGTCGCCGGCGTGCAGGCGCTTGGTCAGGTCCTTGGTCCGCGTACCGACCCGGGCGGGCCCTGTCACGTCGGTGCTCTCGTCGCCGGCGTCGGGCGCACGCTCGGACTTGCGCAGGATCATTCTCATCGCCCCTATCGTCCCACGGTGGAGGACTCCAGGAGCTCGACCGCGTGCTGACGGGCGGTCGCGGACTCCTCCTGCCCCGAGAGCATCCGCGCCAACTCGCGCACCCGCGCGTCGTCCGTGACCTCGCGCACGCCCGTCACCGTGACGCCGGCCCGGTCGTCGGGATCGCCGTCGGCACCGCCGTCGGGGGTGGACTTCGTCACCACCAGGTGCGAGTCCGCGAACGCGGCCACCTGGGCGAGGTGCGTCACGACGACGACCTGCGTGCTGCGCGCGAGCACCGCCAGGCGCCGCCCGACCTCGACCGCCGCGCGACCTCCGACCCCGGCGTCGACCTCGTCGAAGACGAACGTCGGCAGGGGCGCCGCGGCCCGGCCCGAGGCCGCGCCGGCCCCGGCCTCGACGCGCGCGGTCGCGAGCGCCACCTCGACCGCGAGCATCACCCGGGACAGCTCGCCGCCCGACGCGCCCTTGCCCAGCGGCCGGGCGGGCGCGCCGGGGTGCGGCTCGAGGAGGAACGCGACCTGGTCGGCGCCCCAGGGCCCGGGCTCGTCGGCGGGCGCGACGTCGACGACGAGTCGAGCCCCCTTCATGGCCAGCCCCGACAGCTCCTGCGTCACCGCGTCCGAGAGGGCCTCCGCGGCCTTGCGCCGGCCGGTCGTCAGCCGCTCCGCCGCGCCCGCGAGCTCGGCGTCCAGCTCGGCCGTGCGCTCGCGCATCCCGGCGAGGCGCTCGCCGCCGTCGTCCAGGTCGAGCAGCCGCAGACCCGCGTCGCTCGCCCACCGCAGCACGTCGTCGATGGTCTCGCCGTAGCTCCGGGTGAGCGTCGTGAGCTCCGCGAGGCGCGCGTGCGCGGTCTCGAGGCCCGCCGGGTCCGCCTGCAGGTCGTCCACGTACGACGACAGCTCGGTCGCGACGTCGGCGAGGAGGTACCCCGCCTCGGCGAGCCGGGTCGCGTGGCCGC
>NZ_JBHXAW010000211.1:0-8176 GCF_042726645.1 Isoptericola sp. NPDC060257 | reverse complement strand
GAGTTCCTGGCCCATGGTCAGGTACTCCCTCGGCGCGAGGCGTCCTACCTCGGCGGGGCTCGTGCTACCTCGGCGTGGTGGAGCGGAGCACGCCCGCTCCGGCACCGGCGTCCACGACGGCGGGCACGGCCCGGGTGGGCAGCAGCCGGTAGCGGTAGTGGTCGGACGGTGTCCAGCGGGCGTCGTCGGCGAGCGGCGCGGCGGCCGTGGCGTTGAACGCGCCGACGGCGTCGACGGGGCGACCGTTCACCAGCGTGCCGGTCTCGCGCAGCATCGTGCCGCCGTAGGCGCCCACGGCCCGCGCGGGCTCGACGCCCCGGGCGAGGCGCAGGGCGTTGTTCTCCACGACCAGGCTCGACTCCTTGCCGGCGCCCCAGAAGTACTGGAACTTCGCCGCCGTCGACTGCTCGTAGGAGTTGTCGTAGACGTGCACGTCGCCGAATCGCACCCGCGGCGCGCGCTGGCCGATGTCCTGGAAGTGGTTGTGGTGGATCGTCACGCGGTGCTGGCCGCGGTCCTGCAGCCGCGAGTCGGACGAGCCGATGATCATCGTCTTGTCGTGGGACTCGAAGCGGTTCCACGACACGGTCACCAGGTCGCCGCCGTGCGTGACGTCGAGCAGGCCGTCGTGGATCTCGAACGGCCGGCCGAAGACCTGCGGCAGGGACGGCGCCGGGTGGTCGCCGTCGTCGAAGGTGTTGTGGTCCACCCACACGCCGGTCGACGTCCAGACGGACAGGTTGTCGTACGCGGAGTTCCAGCTGCCGAGGTCGCCGTCGGTGGGGTCCCACTGCGGGAAGCAGTCGCGGCCGTCGGAGAGGGTCAGGTTGCGCACGATGACGTTGTGCGAGTCGCGGACCCGCAGGTTCGCGCCGACGACCCGGGCGTCGTCGCCCACGCCGACGATCGTGACGTTCGAGCCGACGTGCACCTGCGTCTGCGCGGCCTGGACCTTGGCGGCCGCGACGCGCGCGTCCTCCAGCGGCCCCGCGGGTTCCTCGGTGCCCCAGACGGCGGGGTCGTACGCCGCGACGTAGTCGTCCATGGAGAACGGGTCGCCGGTGCCCGCCACCGGCACCCGGTCGGCGAAGTCCTGGCAGCCCAGGGCCGCGCCGCCGGCGCCCGTGAAGGCGTCGATCGTGCCGCGCACGTAGACGATGCGCGGTACCTCGAGCCCGCGCCCGTCGTCGAGGTCCGCGCCGGCGCGGCCGCCGAGGGCGTCGCGCAGCTCGGCCCACGTGTCGACGACGTACACCTCGGACGCCGCGGCCGCGGCGCCCCCGGTGACCGGCGCGGCGTCGCGCGTGACGCCCTCGGGCGAGGTGGTCGTGGCGACCGACGCCCAGCCGTCGGCGCCCGGCGTCACGACCTGGCGCCCGAGGTCGGTGCGCGGGGGGTGGCCGGGGCCGGCGGGCCCGCCGTGGGCCGAGGCGGCGCCGGCGCCCGCGGTGACCAGCAGTGCGGCGGCGGCGAGCGCGGCGGCCGCGCGGGGACGGCGTCCGCCCGGGTGGGCAGGGGAGGGCTGGGACATGGTGCGAAACTCCTTCGTTCCGGCGGGACCCGTCCGACGACGGTGTCGGCCGGGAAGGTGTGGTGCGTCAGCCGGCCCAGGGGGCTCCGAGCTCGGCGAACGTGCGCTGCGTGCGCGCGACCTCGGCGCACCAGTGCTCGACGTCCCGCACCACGGGGCGGCGCTCGTCGCCGTCCCCCTGCCACTCGACGTGCTCGGGCGCGATCGGGGTGGGGTCGGCGCTGGTGCGCACGGCTTCCAGCACGCGCATGAACGCGCCGGTGTCGCGGACGTCGCACAGCAGGGGGCGACGGTCGTCGGCACGGGCGGCCAGCAGGTCGTCCAGCAGGGAGGCGCGCCCGTAGGTCTTGTCCATCTGGACGGAGTCCGTGCGCAGCAGCAGGCGGTCGTGCTCGTACTCGAGCACCAGCTCGCCGCGGGAGCCGGTCACGACCACGCGCGCGGGCGTGCGCTCCGCCGCGCACAGCGTGAGGCCGAAGCCGTACCGCCGGCCCGCGGCGTCCTTGACCCGCACCGAGGAGGTGTCGTCCGCCTCGATCGGGTTGGCGCGGTACAGGTCGGTGTCCACCCAGGCGACGTCCTGCGCGGTGGACGCCCCGCCGAGCCGCAGCGTGGTCGCGACGGCGTGCGCCAGCGGGTTGGTCACCACGCCGTCGACGACGTCGCGGCCGTCGAGCCGGCGTCGGCCCGCCCAGGCGGCGCGCTGCCAGTACGACGCGGTGCGCACCCAGGTACCGACGGCGCCGAGCCCCTGCACCTCGCCGATCTCGCCCCGGGCCAGCAGGTCCGCGGCTGCGGGCAGCGCGTGCGAGCCGAACGTCTGGAAGCCCACCTGGCAGCGCCGGCCTGTCCGCTCCGCGACGGCGACGAGCTCGGCGTGCTCGGCGAGCGACGCCGTCGTCGGCTTCTCGAGCAGCACGTCGATGCCCGCCTCCATGGCGGCGCGGGCGAGCGGCAGGTGGGTGGGGATGGGTGTGCTCAGCACGACGACGTCGACCCGCGCCCGCGGGGTGGACAGCAGGTCGCCGAGCGTCGGGAACCACGGCGCCCCGGCGTCGTGCGCGTCGTGGCCGGGTCCCGGCTCGCGCGGGTCGACGACGGCGGCGAGCCGCGCCCGTCCGGCGCGCTGCAGCTCGAGGACCCGGCGCACGTGGGAGGCGCCGTGGCCGTGCAGGCCCACGACCGCGATCTGCGGGGCGATCCGGGTGGCAGAGCCGTCGGAGGTCGGGTCGGTCATCGTCGTCCTGTCGTGTCGTGCCGGGGTTGCCGGCAGGGTCAGCGCAGCGTGGCGGCGAGGGCCGCGGCCTCGCCGTGGTCGAGCGCACGGTCCACGAGCGCGGCCACGACGCCCGTCTCGACGGTGCCGCCCGCGGGCACGACGAGCGGCGTGTCCCACGCGAGCGCCGGCCCCGCACCGGGGTACTCCGCGGCGCGCAGGAACCAGGGCCGCGGCGGCGACGTCTGCGCGAGCAGCAGCGTCGTCGGGCGGTCCTCGGCGTAGGGGTCGTGGTGCTGCTGGACGTACGCGACCCAGGGCGACGTGCTGCCGTGGGCCAGGCTCTCGCCCTCCCCCGCCTGCGACAGCACGACCGTGCTCTGCGACATCGGCGCGCGCCAGAAGACGCCGCCGTACCCGGCGCCCGGCCGGCCGTTGGTGGCGGGCGAGCGGATCTCCAGCGGCCGGTACGACGCGTGGAGCGTGGTGCGCCAGTCGAGCACCCAGGTGCCGTCGTCGAGGAGGCGTGCGCCGAGCCGGCGCTGCTCGTCGAGCAGGGGCTCGCCGTGCTCGTCGTCCCAGCGCACGGTGTCGTGCAGCACGTGGGGCGCGAGCGGGTCGACCTCGGCGCGCGTGCTCACCTGGCGGCCGTGGTTGGGCAGCAGCGTGGGGCCGACGTCGGCCACGAACGTGCGACCGCCCCAGAAGCTCGTGCCGTTGACGTCGGGCACCGCCACGCTCACGCCGTAGTGGTGCCGGTGGTCCACCGGTTCGGACTCGGTGAGGGCCACGCCCGCCAGCGAGTGCACCGGGTGCAGGTACGGGCGCGGTGAGTGGATGGCCGGCAGCCGCTCGCCGTCGACGTACCGCGCCAGCGGCACCCGGTCGCGGGTGTGCCGCAGCACGATCTCGCGCGGTTCCACGGACCACGTGGGGCCCGGGTCGACGACGTCGGCCTCGGGCGCCGCGGCGGGCTCGGGCTCCGTGACGACGGCCCGCGCGATGCCGCGCGGCACCGGCCCGGTGCTGGAGCGGGCCTCGAGGCGGGCGGTGAACCGGGTGGTGGTGGCCGCGTGCGCGTCGTCGTCGATGACGGCGTGCAGCTCGCGCCACGCCTGCCGGCCCAGCTCGGCCTGGGGCACGGACACGGTGGTCAGGCCGGGTGTCGCGTACCGGGCGAGGTCGATGTCGTCGAAGCCGGCCACCGAGATGTCGCCGGGCACGGCGACGCCCGCCTCGTTGAGCGCGGCCAGGAGGCCGAACGCCACCAGGTCGTTGTAGGCGACGACGGCGGTGGCCCGGCTCGCGAGCACCTCGCCGGCGGCCGCGTGGCCGGAGGCCAGGTCGGCGCCCACCGGGAGCTCGACGATCTCGAGGTCCGGGTGGCGCCGGAGGGCGGTGGCGAGACCGGTGCGCCGGGCCACGTCGGTGGCGGCGGCCCGCGGGCCGGCGAGGTAGGCGAGGCGGCGGTGCCCGAGGTCGACCAGGTGCTCGACGACCTGGACCGTGGCGTCCTCGTAGTCGATGACCAGGCTGGGGGTGGCCGGGTGCTCGACGGCGCGGTTGATCACCGCCGCGGGGGTCACGAGGGGGAGCAGCGCGTCGAGCGCGGTGCCGGGCATGCGTGGCGCGACCAGGATGAGCGCGTCGCAGCGCATGCGTGCCTCGCGGGCGATGGCCGCCTCCTCCGAGGGGTCCTCGGCGGCGTCGGCGACGAGCACGCGGTAGCCGTCCTCGGCGGCGGCGGACGTCACGCCACGGAGGATCTGCTGGAAGACCGGGTTGCCCAGGTCGGGCACCACGAGCGCGACGGTCTCCGTGCGCCCGAGGGACAGGCTGCGCGCGACGTTGCTGGGGCGGTAGTTCAGGTCGATCGCCGCCTCCTGCACCCGCGCGGCGATGGTGGGGTCGACGGTGCTGCGACCGTTCATCACGCGGGAGACCGTGGCGCGCGAGACGCCGGCGGCGGCGGCGACGTCCGCGATGGTGACGGACGGGCGCCGGACGTTCAGCTCAGGCATCGATGCCTCCTCGGGCTCACGAGCCGACGGTACACCATTGGAAACCGGTTCCTCTCGTGGTACGTTCCCGAGAAGCAACCGGTTTCCAGGAGCGGGAGCACTGGAAGCCCTCGGATCGACGAAGATCGGGAGGCCGGCGATGACACCCACCAGCACGCCGATCGGCAGTGTGATCGGCCGCGTGCACGGCCGCACGGACGGCCGGGTGCCGCGATGGCGGTGATCCAGGAGGTCGCGCGCACCCGCGGGGCCGCCCGGGAGCGGCGCAAGGGCGACGGCAAGGCCGCGGCGCTCTTCCTCGCCCCGTGGTTCGTCGGGCTGGTCCTCATCACGGCGTTCCCGCTCGTCGCGTCCCTGTACCTGTCCTTCACGGACTACAGCCTGCTCGAGGCCCCCGGCTGGATCGGGCTCGAGAACTACACGGCGATGTTCTCCGACCCGCGGTTCTTCCAGGCGCTCAAGGTGACCTTCACCTACGTGCTGGTCTCGGTGCCGCTGCAGCTCGCCGCCGCGCTCGCCCTCGCCATGGTGCTCGACAAGGGGCTGCGCGGCCTCGCGTTCTACCGGTCCGTCTACTACCTGCCGTCGCTCCTCGGCGGCAGCGTCGCCATCGCGATCCTCTGGCGGCAGGTGTTCGGGGCCGACGGCCTCGTCAACCAGGTCCTCGGGTTCTTCGGGATCGAGGGCGTCGGCTGGGTGTCGCACCCCGACTACGCGCTCGGCACCCTCATGGTCCTGAACGTCTGGACGTTCGGCGCGCCGATGATCATCTTCCTGGCCGGGCTGCGGCAGATCCCGGCGATGTACTACGAGGCCGCGTCGATCGACGGCGCGGGTCGGTGGCGCCGGTTCCGCAGCATCACGGTGCCGCTGCTCACGCCGATCATCTTCTTCAACCTGGTGCTGCAGCTCATCGGGGCGTTCCAGTCGTTCACGCAGGCGTTCATCGTCAGCGGGGGCACGGGCGGGCCGGTCGACTCCACGCTCTTCTACACGCTGTACCTCTACGAGAAGGGGTTCAGCTCCTACCAGATGGGGTACGCGTCCGCGATGGCGTGGTTCCTGCTGCTCGTCGTGGCGGGCATGACCGCCGTGAACTTCCTCGCCTCCAAGTTCTGGGTCTTCTACGATGACTGACGCTCCCGCGCGCACCGAGCCGCGCCCCGCCGGCCCCCGCCCCACGCTCTCCGAGGTGGCGGCGACCTACCCCGAGCGCCGTCCGCCCCGCGGCCGCGCCTGGGCCGCCGTCCGCCGCGTGCTCCGGCACGTCGCGCTGATCGCCTTCGGGCTCGTCATGCTCTACCCGCTGCTGTGGATGCTGGCGAGCTCGTTCAAGCCGACCGAGCTCATCTTCCGCGAGCCCGGGCTGATCCCCACCGAGTGGGACTTCGGCAACTACACCGACGGCTGGAACGCCCTGCTCGACCCGTTCAGCCACTACCTGCTGAACTCGGCGATCGTCGTGCTCGGCTCGGTGCTCGGCAACCTGGTCTCCTGCTCGATGGCGGCCTACGCGTTCGCCCGGCTGAAGTTCCGGGGCCGCAACCTGTGGTTCGCGATCATGCTCATGTCGATCATGCTGCCGATCCACGTGATCATCGTGCCGCAGTACATCCTGTTCTCGTCGCTGTCGTGGATCAACACGTTCCTGCCGCTGATCGTGCCGAAGCTGCTGGCCACGGACGCGTTCTTCGTGTTCCTCATGGTCCAGTTCTTCCGCGGCATCCCGAAGGACCTCGACGAGGCGGCCCGCCTCGACGGCTGCGGGCACGGGCGCATCTTCCTGCGGATCATGCTGCCGCTGTCGCTGCCTGCCCTCGCCACCACCGCGATCTTCACGTTCATCTGGACGTGGAACGACTTCTTCAGCCAGCTCATCTTCCTGACGAAGCCGGACATGTACACCGTGCCCATCGCGCTGCGGACCTTCGTGGACGCCACGAGCAACAGCTCGTGGGGGCCGCTGTTCGCGATGTCGATCGTGTCCCTGATCCCCGTGTTCCTCGTCTTCCTGTTCGGCCAGAAGTACCTCGTCAAGGGCATCGCCACCACCGGCATCAAGTAGTTCGCACCCGTCGTTCGAAGGAGAACCTCATGCGAGTCACAGCCACCCGGGCCCCGCGGCGCCGCGGCGTCGCGCTCACCGCGCTCACCGCGGCGGGGGCGCTCGCCCTCTCCGCCTGCTCCGGCGACTCCGGCGCCATGCCGTCCGACGACGACGGCGGCGGCGACGGGAACGTCGAGATCCGCTTCGCGTGGTGGGGGTCGGACGACCGGCACAAGACCACCCAGCAGATCATCGACCTGTTCGAGGAGAAGAACCCCGGCATCACCGTCGTGCCGGACTACACCGACTGGGACGGCTACTGGGACAAGCTCGCCACCGCCACGGCGGGCGGCGACACCCCGGATGTCATCACCCAGGAGGAGCGGTACCTCTCCGACTACGCGTCGCGCGGCGTCATCGGCGAGCTGACCGGCGTGGACACCTCCGAGATCCCCGCGGACATCCTCAGCACGGGCGAGGTCGACGGGAAGCTCGTCGGCATCCCGACGGGCGTCAACGCGTACGCGATGGTCGCCGACCCGCAGATCTTCGCCGACGCCGGCGTCGAGATGCCGGACGACAAGGCCTGGACCTGGGACGAGTACGTCGACATCGCGGGGAAGATCTCGAAGGGTGCCGGCGACGGCGTCTGGGGCGCGCAGGACTACGGCTTCAACGAGGCCGGCCTCAACGTGCTCGCCCGGCAGAAGGGCGAGACCCTCTACAACGCGGACGGCACCCTCGGGGTCTCGAAGGAGACGGTCGCGGAGTTCTTCCAGACCTCGCTGGACCTCATGGCGAACGGCGGCCAGCCCGACGCGTCGCGGTCGGTGGAGTACCAGAACGCCGGGCCCGAGGGCTCGCTGCTCGGCACCAACGCGGGCGCGATGGGCGTATGGTGGTCCAACCAGCTCGGCGCGCTCTCCGACGCGTCCGGGCACGAGCTGGAGCTGCTCCGCCTGCCGGGCGAGTCCGAGTTCGAGCGCACCGGCATGTACTTCAAGCCGGCCATGTACTACTCGATCTCCGCGAAGACGGAGCACCCGGAGGAGTCGGCGAAGCTCGTGGACTTCCTGCTCAACGACCCGGAGGTCGCCGAGCTGCAGCTCACCGACCGCGGCCTCCCGGCCAACCTCACGGTGCGCGAGGCGATCCTGCCCGAGCTCACGGCCGCGGACCAGAAGGTCGCGGACTTCATGGCGGCCCTGGAGCCCGACATCGTCGACAACCCGGCGGTGCCGCCGAACGGCGCGAACGAGATCCAGGACATCATGATCCGGATCAACACCGAGGTGCTGTTCGAGCGCATGACTCCCGACGAGGCCGCCGACGCGTTCCTCCAGGACGTCGGCGCCGCGATC
>NZ_JBHXAW010000210.1:0-8197 GCF_042726645.1 Isoptericola sp. NPDC060257 | reverse complement strand
GAACCCCTAACCCCCTGCTTGCAAAGCAGGTGCGCTACCAATTGCGCCATGGCCCCTGGCGGCCTCGTCAGACGGGCCGGACGTTCTCAGTCGATGGTGTCGGTGACCTCCGACCACAGGTCCCGGTCGGCCGAGTCCTCGTTGAGACGGCGCCAGACCAGGTATCCCGCGCCCAGCGCGAGCAGGAGGACGAACAGCTTCTTCATCTTCTGCCTCCTCGTCACGACCGTCGTCGTGCGTCTCGGGCCCGGGCCTGAGGTGGCCTGGAGTGGGGCTAGGAGGACTTGAACCTCCGACCTCTTCCTTATCAGGGAAGCGCTCTAACCGTCTGAGCTATAGCCCCGAGCGCGCCCCCACGAGGGAGCGCGTGCAGCACGGAACGTTACCGTACGCGCGGGTCCGTTCCCAAACCGGGAGAGCCGTCACGCGGTGTGACGTCGGTCCCGGTCGGGACGGGGTTCACTCGTCCGTCAGCGTGAGGTGCACGCCGCCGACGAGTGCGGCCGTGATGTTGTACAGGATGGCCATGATCGTGGCGAGCGCGGTCAGCAGCACCACGTTGACGATGGCGATCAGCACCGACAACGAGACGACGCGGTCGAACTCGATGAACTGCATGAGGTTCACGGCCTGCGGGCCGATCGTCTCGCTCAGGAAGCCCTGGATCTTCGCGAACGTGCCCATGTCGTTGAGCACGTACCAGACCACCATCGTCGCGACGACGGTGATGAAGCCGATCGCGACGGACAGCAGGAACGCGAGCTTCATGATCGACCACGGGTCGACCCGGGAGACCGACAGCCGCACGCGGCGCGCGCCGGCACCGGGCTGGGCGGCCCCCACCATCGGGCTCCCCACGGGAGCCGCCGCGGCGGGAGCTGCCGTCCCGTGCACGCCTCCGGCCGAGTAGTGCATCTCCGGCCGCGGCTCGGCGGGCTTCGCGGCGTTCTTCGTCGTGCCCGTGCCGCTCGCGCTGCCCGCGCCGTCCTGCCCCTTGACCTGGGCGTCCGGCATGACCGACTGGACCTTCTTCGCCGCGCTCCGTGCGGCGGCGAGCGCGGCGGCGGCCGCCTTCACCGCGCCCTCCTTGACGGGCGACGCGCCCTGGACGGCGGTGCCGTCCGGCGCGACCGACGTCGCGGGCGCCGGGGCGGCGACCGGCGGGGCGGGCGGGGCCGGCACCTCGCCGACGCGGACGACGCCGACCGGCGCCGCGGACGACGCCGCGCCCGCTGCCGGGCTGCGGCGGTGGGTCGACTCGTCGATCTCCGCCTCCCGCGTGGAAGGCGCCGACGCCCGGGTCGACGCGCTGTTCTCCGTCATCAGTCCTCGTCCCCGCTCGTGGTCTGCTCGTCGGCGGCCTGCTCGTCCACGCTAACCGACTCGTCGCCGCTTGCCTCGTCGACGTCCCGACGTTCGACGTTGCGGGCGACGGCGATGATGCGGTCCCCGCGGTCGGGCTTGGCGAACGTCACGCCCTGCGTGGTGCGGCCGGTGAGGTTCACCTCCGCGACCGCCGAGCGCACGATCTTGCCACGCTCCATGATGACCAGCACCTCGTCGTCCGCCTCCGTGACCAAGGCCCCCACGAGGTCTCCACGAGCCTCGACCAGGTTGGCGACCTTGATGCCGTAGCCGGCGCGTCCCTGGACGCGGTACTCCGTGATCGCGGTGCGCTTCGCGAAGCCGCCCTCGGTCACGACGAACAGGTCCGTCCCCGGCGTGACGACGTCCGCGTTGAGCAGCTCGTCCTCCTCGCGGAACTTCATGCCGGTGACGCCGGACGTCGCGCGGCCCATCGGGCGCAGGGTGTCGTCGTCGGCGGGGAAGCGGATCGACTGGCCCTTGCGGGACACGAGGATGAGGTGGTCGTCCGCGTTCACGAGTCGCGCCGCGACGAGCTCGTCGGGGTGCCCCTCGTCGTCTTCGCGCAGGTTGATCGCGATGAGGCCGCCCGAGCGCGGCGAGTTGTACTCGCCGAGGCGGGTCTTCTTCACGAGCCCGCGGCGCGTGGCGAGGACCAGGTAGTCCGCGGCCTCGTAGTCCGGCAGGTCGAGCACCTGCGCGATGTGCTCGCCGGGCTGGAACGCCAGCATGTTCGCCACGTGCTGGCCCTTGGCGTCGCGGCCGCCCTCGGGCAGCTCGTAGCCCTTGGCGCGGTACACGCGGCCCAGGTTCGTGAAGAACAGCAGCCAGTGGTGCGTCGTCGTGACGAAGAAGTGCTCGACGATGTCGTCCTCGCGCAGCGCGGCGCCGCGCACGCCCTTCCCGCCGCGACGCTGCGCCCGGTAGCTGTCCGAGCGCGTGCGCTTGGCGTACCCGCCGCGCGTGATAGTGACGACGACCTCCTCCTCGGGGATGAGGTCCTCGACCGACATGTCGCCGTCGAACGGCAGGATCGTGGTGCGTCGCTCGTCCCCATAGCGCTCGACGATGTCGTCGAGCTCGTCCTGGACGATCGTCCGCTGGCGCTCGGGCTTGGCGAGGATGTCCTTGTAGTCCTCGATCTCCCGCTGCAGGTCGTCGTGCTCGTCGATGATCCGCTGCCGCTCCAGGGCCGCGAGACGGCGGAGCTGCAGGGCCAGGATCGCGTTGGCCTGCTGCTCGTCGACGTCCAGCAGCTCCATGAGCCCGGTGCGGGCCTGGTCCACGTCGGGGGAGCGGCGGATGAGCGCGATGACCTCGTCGAGCACGTCGAGGGCCTTGAGGTAGCCGCGCAGGATGTGGATCTTCTGCTCGGCCTCGGCCAGCAGGTACTCGGTGCGGCGACGCACGACCTCGATCTGGTGCGTGGTCCAGTGCCGCACGAAGGCGTCGAGGCTGAGCGTGCGGGGCACGTCGTCGACGAGCGCCACCATGTTCGCGCCGAAGCTGAACTGCAGCGGGGTGTGCTTGTACAGGTTGTTCAGCACGACCTTGGCGATCGCGTCGCGCTTGAGCACGATGACGAGGCGCTGGCCGGTGCGACCGGACGTCTCGTCGCGGATGTCCGCGATGCCGGCGAGCTTCCCGTCGTTGACCAGGTCGGCGATCTTGCTCGCGAGGTTGTCCGGGTTGACCTGGTACGGCAGCTCGGTGATGACGAGGCAGATCCGGTTCTGGATCTCCTCGACGTTCACGACGGCCCGCATCGTGATGGAACCGCGGCCGGTGCGGTACGCCTCCTCGATGCCCTTGGTGCCGAGGATCGTGGCGCCGGTCGGGAAGTCCGGTCCCTTGATGCGGAGCATCAGCGCGGCGAGGAGCTCCTCGCGCGACGCCTCCGGGTTGGCCAGGTGCCAGCGCACGCCCTCGGCGACCTCGCGCAGGTTGTGCGGCGGGATGTTGGTCGCCATGCCCACCGCGATACCCGCGGAGCCGTTGACCAGGAGGTTCGGGAACCGGGCGGGCAGGACGACGGGCTCCTGCGTGCGGCCGTCGTAGTTGTCCTGGAAGTCGACCGTGTTCTTGTCGATGTCCCGGACCATCTCCATGGCCAGCGGGGCCATCCGGCACTCGGTGTACCGCGGGGCGGCGGCCGGGTCGTTGCCGGGCGAGCCGAAGTTGCCCTGGCCGGCGACGAGCGGGTACCGCAGCACCCAGTCCTGCACCAGGCGCACCAGGGTGTCGTAGATCGCCGTGTCGCCGTGCGGGTGGAACTTGCCCATGACGTCGCCCACGACGCGCGAGCACTTCGAGAACGCGCGGTCGGGGCGGTAGCCGCCGTCGTACATCGCATACAGCACGCGGCGGTGCACCGGCTTGAGGCCGTCCCGCACGTCCGGGAGCGCGCGACCGACGATGACGCTCATCGCGTAGTCGAGGTAGCTGCGCTGCATCTCCAGCTGCAGGTCCACCTGGTCGATGCGGCCGTGCTGCACCGTCACCGCACCGTCGGTCGTGTCGATCGCCTCGCCGTCCGGGGCGCCGTCCGTCATGTCGGGACCGGGGGTCTCGTCCGTCACCGTCTACCTTCTTCCTGTCCTGCGCCGCCGGGGCGCGGGTTCCGTCGTCCTCGAGATCGTGCTCGGCCGGTGTACAACGACGCACGTACGGGTTGTACGACGTCGTCGTCAGCCGCTAGATGTCGAGGAAGCGGACGTCCTTGGCGTTGCGCTGGATGAAGCTGCGGCGGGACTCGACGTCCTCGCCCATGAGCACCGAGAAGATCTCGTCGGCCGCGGCCGCGTCGTCCATGGTCACCTGCAGCAGCGTGCGGTGCTCCGGGTCCATGGTGGTGTCCCAGAGCTCGGTGTAGTCCATCTCGCCCAGGCCCTTGTAGCGCTGGATGCCGTTCTCCTTGGGGATCCGCTTGCCGGCCGCCAGGCCCTCCTTGAGGAACGCGTCCCGCTCACGGTCCGAGTACACGTAGTCGTGCGGCGCGTTCGACCACTTGAGCCGGTACAGCGGCGGCTGCGCCAGGTACACGTGGCCGTGCTCGATGAGCGGCCGCATGTAGCGGAACAGCAGGGTGAGCAGCAGGGTGCAGATGTGCTGGCCGTCGACGTCGGCGTCGGCCATCAGCACGATCTTGTGGTACCGGAGCTTCGAGATGTCGAAGTCCTCCCCGATGCCGGTGCCGAACGCCGTGATGAGGGACTGGATCTCCTGGTTGGAGAGCGCCTTGTCCAGCCTGGCCCGCTCGACGTTGAGGATCTTGCCGCGCAGCGGCAGGATCGCCTGGTTGTGCGGGTTGCGACCGCGGACGGCGGAGCCGCCGGCCGAGTCGCCCTCGACGATGTAGACCTCGCAGTCCTCGGCGCGGTTCGACTGGCAGTCCTTGAGCTTGCCGGGCATCCCGCCCGAGCTGAGGATCCCCTTGCGTCGCGTGGCCTCCCGCGCCTTGCGGGCCGCGATGCGGGCCTGCGACGCCTGGATGGCCTTGCGGATGATGTCGCGCGCCTCGGTCGGGTGGGCGTCGAACCAGTCCACGAGCTTTTCGCGGACCACGCGCTGCACGAACGTCTTCGCCTCGGTGTTGCCGAGCTTCGTCTTGGTCTGGCCCTCGAACTGGGGCTCGCCGAGCTTGACGGAGATGACGGCGGTGAGGCCCTCGCGGATGTCGTCGCCCGTGAGGTTGTCGTCCTTCTCCTTGATGATCTGCTTGTCGCGCGCGTAGCTGTTCACCAGGGTGGTGAGCGCCGCGCGGAAGCCCTCCTCGTGCGTGCCGCCCTCGGTGGTCGAGATCGTGTTCGCGAAGGTGTGCACCGACTCGCTGTACGCGCTGGTCCACTGCATCGCGATCTCCACCGAGATCTTCCGCTCCGTGTCCTCCGACTCCACGTCGATGATCTCGGGGTGGATGAGCTCGGACTTCTTGGCCGCGTTGATGTGCGCCACGTAGTCCGTGAGGCCGTTGTCGTAGCGGTACGTCACCGTGCGGACGGGGTTCGCCTCCTCGACGTCCGCGGCGCCGTCGGCCGACGTGACGTCGGCGTCGGCGCCCTCCGGCGACTGCCCCGCGACCTCGTCGTCCGCGACGGCGTGACCCGCGCGCTCGTCGCGCAGCGTGATCTGCAGGCCCTTGTTGAGGAAGGCGTACTGCTGGAAGCGCGAGCGCAGCGTCTCGAAGTCGTAGTCCGTGGTCTCGAAGATCGAGTCGTCGGCCCAGAACGTCTGCGTGGTCCCCGTGGTCTCGCCCTCGGCCAGCGGCTCGAGCTTCTGCACCTCGGTGACGGGCTCACCGCCGTCGCGGTACTCCTGCTGCCAGTGGAAGCCGTCGCGCTTCACCTGGGACACGAAGCGGGTGGACAGCGCGTTCACGACCGACATGCCCACGCCGTGCAGGCCGCCGGAGACGGCGTAGCCGCCGCCGCCGAACTTGCCGCCCGCGTGCAGGATCGTCATGACGACCTCGAGCGTGGGCTTGCCCTCGGTGGGGTGCATCGCGACGGGGATGCCGCGGCCGTTGTCACGGACCCGGACGCCGCCGTCGGCGAGGAGGGTCACCTCGACGCTGTCGGCGTGACCCGCGAGGGCCTCGTCCACAGAGTTGTCCACAATCTCGTAGACCAGGTGGTGCAGGCCCCGCTCGCCCGTCGAGCCGATGTACATGCCCGGGCGCTTGCGGACGGCCTCGAGGCCCTCCAGGACGGTGATGTTGCCGGCGTCGTACCCGTTCCCCGGTCCGGCTGCTTCGTTGGCTCCGTTGGCGACAGTGTCGGGACGGGGGGTGTCGGTTCGGTCTGCCACAGGCGGAGCTGCTCCTCGGTCGTCGTGCACGCGCCGACGCTTCGTGCGGTGTGCAGGCGGCGCGGCTCTCAGGTTCCGGGCTGCGCTCGACCGAGCCGTGCGAGAGGTCGCAGCACGACCCGGAATGACCGTCCCAGTCTACCTGCCGGAGGCAAGGAAACGGCGGATTGACGCCGCTGGAGGGAAGTTCCGCACACGTTGTCCACAGGTCGTGGAAAGCGCGCTCTCCACAGCCTTGTCCACAGGCTTGTCCCCAAGCTTGTCCACAGTTGGGGGGTGATCGGAGCGGCTCTTCCGGAACGTCGGGTTTTTGTGCTCTGACCGTTATCAACGGCTCTCCCGATTTACTCCAAAAACTGGTGTACTACACCACGACTCCCCGTTTCGCACGTCGACTGGCGCGCGCCCGTGCACCGGTCACCACCGAAGGGACAACCCCACAGTGAAGAGGACTCTGGCCGGCGTCGCCGCGACGACGCTCGCCGTCGGAGGGATGCTCGTCGCCACCGCGGCGCCGGCCTCCGCCCACACCCCCGGAGCGTCGGCCACCTGCGACACGCTCACCGTGAACCTGGCGGCATACGCCGACGGCCACGACGGCCGGACCAACACCGTGACGGTGAAGGTCGACGACAAGACCGTGGTCGAGGAGTCCTTCGGGACCCGGTACCACAACGACGAGATCGACATCTCCGGCAGCGCCCGGTGGACCGTCGAGGTCGATGCGTGGGACGGCCGCAACGGGACCCAGTACGACTGGTCCTACGGCGAGAGCACCAAGGCGTGCCCGGCTCCGGAGGTCACCGACGTCCAGGTCGGCATCTACCTGTACCCGAAGCTCGACAAGGACGAGCCCGCCGCGTGGGAGAACTCCGGCGAGCAGCAGCTGCTCGGCACGACGCCGCTCTCCGTCCCCGAGGACGAGCTCAAGAACGACCAGCACTGGTACACCGAGCTCCCTGAGACTGACGCGCTCGACGACATCGACCTGTGCACCGGCTGGGGCATCCAGCAGGACCTGGTGCGCGGCGGCGTGGACGAGTACACGATGCCGGAGACGATCACCTACCCCGACGGCTCGTCCATGGACGGGCACCTGGTCGACTGGCAGCACCAGGAGCTGAGCGACTTCGGCATCGAGCTGCCGTCCGCCGAGGACTGCGCCACCCCGACCGAGCCGGAGGTCCCGGTCGTCGAGGAGCCCCAGACCGTCGTTCCGCAGGCCCCGGACGCCCTCGACGTCTGCGGCGCGGTCGCGTCGGACGTCATCCTCCCCGCGGACACGGCGGACGTCACCTACCTGACCACCGAGCAGGGCGTGCTCGCGGTGCCGACCGAGGGGCGCACCTTCGGCGACGACCTGGGCGGCTACACCCGCACCGACGGTGGCGACGTGATCTTCCCGATCGAGCAGCTCGTCCCCTCGGAGGAGGAGTGCGCGCTGATCCCGGGTGACATCGGCGCCGTGTGCGTGGGCGACACGCCCTACCTGGACTACGGCGTCTCCCTTCCCGAGGGCATCGAGGTCGACGACGAGACCCCGCTGACCATCACGTTCATCCACCCGGAGGGTGGCGAGAACTACGTCGCCACCGACCAGCCGCTGGAGGGCCAGCTGCTGTGGCCGGGCGCCTCGGACACGGCGCCGAAGCAGTGGCCGGGCTGGGAGCAGCAGGACGACGGCTCCTACGCCGAGACGGGCGGCAACTACGCCTGGACCCGTGAGGGCGTCGAGGTGCTCTTCGAGGTCAACCCCGAGTACTCGCAGCTCGTGAGCTACCCGGAGGCGAACACCGAGTGCGCCAACCCGGTCGGCGCAGGCGGCGCGGACGTGGAGGTCGCCGCGGACGACGCCGACGTCCCGCCGGCCGCGGACGAGACGGGCGACGAGCTCCCGCAGACGGGCGCGACGGTCGGCGTCTTCGCCGGGATCGCCGCGCTGCTGATCGTGGGCGGCGGCGTGCTGTTCTGGCTGCGTCGCCGCATCCAGCACTGACGTCTCGCGAGCACGACGACGGGGCCCGGC
>NZ_JBHXAW010000209.1:0-8208 GCF_042726645.1 Isoptericola sp. NPDC060257 | reverse complement strand
CGGCTACGAGCTCGCGTCGCCGTTGTCGATGCGCTGCACGACGGAGCTCATGCCCAGTTGGCGAGACCTGCACCGGCAGCGGGTTCGCTGGTACAAGGGCATGCTCGACAACCTCGCGGCCTATGGTGTGACCCGTACGACCCTGCGGTACCACGGCCAGCAAGTGATGCTCACGCTGAGCGCGATCATGCTGGCCACGCTTGTCGGCCTCACCGTCCTTGCCGCGGTAACCGGCACCTTCCAGTTGGTGCCGTTTTGGCTCGCGATCGGCGGGGTGTTCCTGGTCGAGCGCCTCACGACCGTGTGGCAGGCCGGCTGGCGAGCTCGCGCCCTGGCGGCGGGGATTCTGCCTGAGTTGTTCTACGACCTTGCCTTGCAGCGTGCGTACCTCCACGCGGTGTGGCTGCACCACACGGGGCGGGACGCGGGCTGGCACCACGTCACCTCCAGTGACGACGGGAGGGCCCGCGTGCCCGTCAGTACCGGACGCGCTGGCGCAGGCGGGTAACCAGTTCCGCACGCCCGTCGATCCCGAGCTTGCGGTAGACGCGGTTCAGGTGGTTCTCCACGGTCGACGTGGAGATGAGCAGCCGGCCGGCGATCTGCTGGTTGGTCATGCCGCTCTCGACCAGGAGCGCGACCTCGCGCTCGCGTGCGGTAGTGCCGTCCAGCGCGTCGATCTCGTCGATCGCCGAGACCATGGCGTCGGGGAGCAGGTCGTCCGCCCGGACCTCGGCGACCAGCCTCCCGGCCTCGTCCTCGTCGCCGCGGGCTCGCAGGCCCCGAAGGGCGTGGTGCAGGGCGCGCGCGGCGTACAGCCCCGCGCCGTGCCGGAGCGCGAGCCGGTACAGGCGGAGCGCGGGCGCTGGGTCGTCCCCGACGATCACTTCGGCGAGCTGGGCGAGCGCCTCAAGCCCGAGGGAGTGCGAGCCGTCGAGCATGTCGCGCACACGGCGGGCCCGCTCGCCGTCGGGCATGGCCTCCAGGGACAGGACGCCCATGGCGGCGGCCGCGACGGTGTACCCGCGCTCAGCGAGCACCTCCGCCTCCTGCCAGAACGCGTCCGCCTCCCCCCGCGGGTCTGCGGCGGCCATGGCGGCGGCAACGCCGTCGAACCAGCCGATCGACATGAAGGGCCAGGGCCCGGGCAGCCGGGACACGCCCCGCGCCTGCCGCGCGAGCATGCGTGCCGCCTCGGTTCGGCCCTGCCGGAGGGCGACGAAAGCGCCGATGACCAGGTTGCCGACGGCGAGCTGTGCCTGACGGGCGGGGATCAGTCCGAGCGACAGCACGGTGCCGACGTGGTCGCGTAGCTCGTCGAACCGCCCCGCGAGAGCCAGCGCGAACGCCTTGACGTATCCGTGCGCCCACAGGCCCTCAATGTCCTGTCCGGCCATGGCCTCGTCCATATGGCGTGAGGCCCACGCCAGGCTTCCCCGGGCGTCGCCCGTGAGCAGCAGCGCGAGCCCACGGGCCACAGCACGAGGCCGTGCCAGGACGGAGAACTGCGGCTCGAGCGCGTCGTCGGCCAGCCGCGCTTCCGGCTCCAGGTCGCGGAGAATGCGGACCGCGTCGTCCGCGCTGCCAGTGGTGACGAGGGTCTCGGCCTCGACCAACGTCCGCAGGGTCGTGACGACCGGCCCGCCAGCGCAGGCAGGGATCGGGTCGGCCGGAACCTTCTCGAGGGTCAGCCCCAGGCGCCGCCCGAGCAGCTCGAGGATGTCGGCCGTGTCGGGGTCCGCCGCCATCACTTCGGTCGGCAGCGGGCGGCGCAGGCTCGCCCGGGCCGCGGGCATGTCACCCTCGAGGATCGCCAGCTGGATCGCGGCCAGTGAGCGGAGCTGCACCACGGCCAGCGGGTCCCCGACCTCCGGCGTCTCCGCGACGATCCGCTTCGCGACCGCCTGGTTCGCGCCGACCATGAGGAGTGTCTCGAGGTAGCGCGTCGCCGTGGTCGGCGTGGGCTCGTCCCGCCATTCGGCTGCCCGGACCAGCTGTAGGCGCGCCGCCTGCTGCGCGAGGTAGCGATCGAGCACCACCGCGCGCTCACGACCCTCCACCGTCGAGAAGCTCTCCACCGCGTGCGCGCGCCGCAGCGCGCCCTCGGAGCTGATGGCGGCGGCATCCTCGGGGCTCGCGTCCTGGCTGAACGCCTCCTCGATTTCTCGGGAGAGACGCATCATCACCGTGTCGCGTCCGGCATGCCGCAGGTGCTCCGCGATGAGCGGCGGGTAGAGCCCGACGAGCGTCGTGCGGCCCTGTGGCAGCGTGCGCAGGAGACTCCTGGCGTCGAGTTCCTCCAGCACCGACCACGGCACGATCCGCCCGGCGGCCGTCGTCGAAACCGGTCCCGTGAGCGCGAGGGACCGGACGGCGTGCAGGGCCGGGCCCTCGAGCCCGACGAGCAGGTGGTCAACCACCTCGCCCAGGTCCGGCGTCCAAAGCTCGCCGCGCGCCCGCCATGTGCCGTCGACCTCGACGAGCCGTTGCCCCCGCCGCGCCGCCCGCACGATGGCGTCGGCGAGGCCCGGCATCCCGCCGGACTTCGCGTGGACGCGCCCCGCCGTGGTCGCCTCGATCGGACCGCCCAGGAGGCTCTCGGCCAGCTGCGCGGTCTCCTCGTAGCTGAGCGCCGGCACCGCCATCCGGACGACGGGGCTGACCGCGGCGGAGAGCGACGCCCGGCCTTCCTCCAGGGTGGCGTACGGGCGGGTGGCAGTGACCAGGGGGAACGGCCGCCGCCCCCATGCCGCGACGAGCGCCCCGATCGACGACCGGTCCAGATCGTCCGCATCGTCCACCAGCAGCACGAGGCTTCGGTCCTCCGCGAGCTCGTGCACTGCGGTGACGTACGTGGCGAGCAGGGACGGGCCCCGGACAGGCCGCAGCCGCCCGAGCTCGCTGACCGCCAGTGCCTCGAGGTCCTGGTCGCGCAGCGCGAGCGCACCCCGGAGCCGCACCACCCGGTGTCCAGCATCATCGAGCAGGTCGCCGGCCCGGGAGAGGAGCGACGTGCGCCCGGAGCCCGGGAGCCCCGTCAACACCACGCTGCCGCCCCCGCGCACCTCCCGCACGATCTCGGTGGTGAGCTCTTCATGGAGCTGCGGCAGGGACATGGCATCACCCTATGAACACGAGAACCCCACCGCGCGAGGAGGCATCACGCATCCTGCAGGCCTTCTGCGAGGCCGGCGATGACCCGCTCAACCCCCGCCGCCCGTGAAGCCCAGCACCCCGGCCGACAATGCCTGACTCCCTGCGACGTGCGATGCCGGGAGACGGGCGCACTCCTCAGGCGTAGGCCCCCCGGTCAAGCCCCCAGCGGCCGTTCCGGGTTCCAGCGGGCAAAGCAAGAGGCCCCCTGGCCAGCGTTTCCGCTGTTCAGAGGGCCTCTCTGGTGGTCGGGGTGACAGGATTTGAACCTGCGACCTCTTCGTCCCGAACGAAGCGCGCTACCAAGCTGCGCCACACCCCGAAGGACCTGCTCCCACGCCGCAGGACCTACGTCCTCGTGCGGAAGCCTGCTCAGAATAGCCGACGATCCGGCCTGGACGAAAACGAGATCCGGCTACCGGGCGGTGAACGTGAGCAACGTCGCCTCCGGGCGGCACGCGAAGCGCACCGGGGCGTACGGCGAGGTGCCCGCGCCGGCCGACACGTGCAGCCACGCGGAGCCCGCGCCGCCCGTCTCGTCGGGCCTCGGACCGGGCCAGCCGTGCAGGCCGCTGGCCCGTCGCCGGTCGATGTCGCAGTTGGTGACGAGCGCGCCGACGCCCGGCAGCCGCAGCTGCCCGCCGTGCGTGTGACCCGCGAGGACGACGTCCGCGCCGTCGGCCTGCATCCGGTCCAGCACGCGCCGGTACGGGGCGTGCGTGACGCCGAGGTGCAGCACCGCGTCGTCCGGCGTGCCGCCGGTGGTGGCCGACGGCGGGGGGAAGTCGTCACGGTCCAGGTGCGGGTCGTCGACGCCCACCAGGGACAGCAGCCGGCCGTCGGCCTCGACCGTGTCGCGCCGGTTGGTGAGGTCCCGCCACCCGGCGGCGACCATCGCGCCGGCCAGCTCGTCGGAGGGCAGCTCGGCCGGGCGGGTGTGCACGATGCGGGTGTCGCGCCGCAGGTACCGCGCCGGGTTCTTCGGCACCGGCGCGTAGTAGTCGTTCGATCCCATGACGAACGCGCCGGGCGCCGTCGTGAGCAGGGGGGTGAGCGCCTCCAGCAGCGGCCCGAGCGCGTCGCGGTGGGCCAGGTTGTCGCCGGTGTTCACCACCAGGTGCGGCTCGTACTCCGCCAGCGACTGCACCCAGGCGATCTTGCGGCTCTGCGACGGCGTGAGGTGCAGGTCGGACACGTGCAGCACCCGCAGGTCGGGCTCGCCCGCCGGCAGCACCGGAACCGTGGCCCGGCGCACCGTGAAGAGCTTGGTCTCCAGGTGGGCGTAGCCGAGTCCCGCGACGCCGGCGGCGACGAGCCCGCCCGCGACCTGCCAGCCGGGGGTCAGTTGTCGCCCCAGGCGTCGCCGAGCGACTCCCAGTCACCGTTCTGGACGGCGTCCCAGGCGGCCGCCGCGTCGGCGCGGCCGTTCCCGTTGCCGTTGCCGCCGCGGTCGTTGCCCTCGTCGCCCTTGGGCTCGTTGCCCTTGTCGCCGCCGTTGTCGCCGCCGTCGTCGTCGCTCGTGTCGCCGCCGTCGTCACCGCCCGACGAGGGCGGCGGGGCCGTGACACCGATCATGGACTGGTCGGGGGCGCCGAAGCTCTTCACCGGGACGTCCTGGATCGCCTTGTCCATGTACTCCTTCCACGCCGGGGCGGCGATCGTCGAGCCGTACAGCACCTTGTAGTACTGGCCGTTGACGACGTTGCCCTCGGTGTGGTCCTCCATCGGCTTGTCGGCGTTGCCGACCCACACGGAGGTCGAGAGGTTGGGCGTGAAGCCGGTGAACCACGTCTGGGCGGAGAGCTGGGACGTTCCGGTCTTCCCGGCGACCTGACGGCCGTCGGCCAGACCGCCGAGCCGCCGCGCGGTGCCGTCGGTGAAGACCTTCTCCATCGCGTACACCACGGTGTTCGCGACGTTGGACGGCAGGGCGTCCTTGTCGCACTTGGCGTCAGGGACGTCGTACTCCTTGCCGCCGGGGCCCGTGATCGCGGTGATCGCGACGGGGGAGCAGTACGTGCCGCCCGAGGCGAGCGTCGCGTAGGCGGCGGCCTGGTAGAGCGGCGTCGACTCCTGGGTGCCGATGATCATCGGTGCCTGGATGTCGATGTCCTTCTCCTCCGGGGACGTCACCACGCCGCCGTTGCTGTCCTTGTGGACCGAGCGGGTGGGCCGGAACCCCATGTCCCACGCGGTGCTGCGCAGCTTGCAGAGGTTGAGCTCGTAGCCCATCGACGCGTAGGCGGTGTTCACGGACTCGTACGTGGCCTGCAGGGCGCTGATGTACCCGCGCCCGCCGCCCTCGGAGTTTCCGGGCTGCCAGGTCTCGGGGCCGAGCCACTGGACGCACGGCTTGGTCTGGAAGTTGCCCACCACGCGGGTGACCTCGTTCGCGTTCACGCGCTCCGACAGCGTGTGACCCTCCTTGAGCCACTCGGCCAGCACGAACGGCTTGAAGTTCGAGCCCACCTGGAAGCCACCGGACGCACCGTGGGTCGGGTCGGCCGCGTAGTTGACGCGCGTGGTCCCCTCCTTGCCCTCGGAGGGCGTGTAGGGGATGTTCTGCGCCATCGCGAGGATCTTCCCCGTGCCCGGCTCGACGGACGCAATGGCCGACTGCAGGCCGCTCGAGTCACCGGCGGGGACGGCGTTCTTGACCGCCTTGGCGGCCGCCTTCTGCTTCTTCGGGTCGAGCGTGGTGTGGATCTCGAGGCCGCCGCGGTACAGCAGCTGCTGGCGCTCGGCCTTCGTCTCGCCGAACACCGGGTTGGTGACGATCTCCTTGGTGACGTAGTCGCAGAAGAACGCGGAGTCCGCGGCCGCGGCGCAGCCGATCTCGGTGGGGTTGACGTCGAGCGACTTCTTGATCGGCGTGTCCTTGGCCTCGTCGCGCTCCTCGGTGGAGATGTACCCGAGCTTCCACATGTTCTGCAGCACGAGGTCGCGACGCTCCTTGGCGTCCTTCGGGTTCACCGTGGGGTCGAAGCGGCTCGGCGACTTCGTGATGCCGGCGATGGTCGCGGCCTCGACGATGCTCAGCTCGGAGGCGTGCTTGTCGAAGTAGTAGCGGGCCGCGGCCTCCACGCCGTAGATGCTGCGCGACCCGAACTGCGCGGCGTTGAGGTAGCCCTGCAGCACCTCGTCCTTCGTCATCGTCTTCTCGAGGGAGATGGCCATCTTCGCCTCGGTGAGCTTGCGGGAGATCGAGTCCTCGCTCGCCTTGATGACGCCGAACTGGTCGCCGTCCTGCAGCGCCTGGTCGATGAGCATGTTCTTCACGTACTGCTGCGTCAGCGTCGACGCACCCTGCGTGGCGTGGCCGGCCACGTTGTTGGCCAGCGCGCGCGTCATGCCCTGCACGTCGATGCCGCCGTGCTCGTAGAAGCGCTCGTCCTCGATGGCGATCACCGCGTGCTGCATCGGCTCGGAGATCTCGTCCAGCGGCACCACGATGCGGTTCTGCGCGTAGAACGTGGCCAGCAGCTTCCCGTTCGCGGCGTAGATGCGCGACTGCTGCGACATCGGCCGCGGCTCCAGCTCCGCGGGCACCTCGTCGTAGATCGCGACCGTGCTGTCGGCCGCGGCGTTGGCTCCCGCCACCATCGGGATGACCAGCCCGGCGGCGAGGACGCCGCCGACACCGGCCGCGAGGACGAACGCGAGAAGCAGCGCGACGAGCTGCGTCGCCGGCATCGTGCGCGTGATGCGGCGAGGGTCGGATTTGGCCATGCCCACCAGGGTACGGGCTGAGCCTGAGGCGGCACGGCCGCGACGCCGGTCCCGCTGTGCAGATCGTGTGGACCCGTCGTGGGAGCGACGGGACGACGGCGCTCGGGTCGGTCGCTGGTTACGATCGCGGCATGGCTACCACGTGGGAGTACGCGACCATCCCCCTGCTGATCCACAACACCAAGGCGATCCTCGACCAATGGGGGGCCGACGGGTGGGAGCTCGTCCAGGTCGTCCCGGGCCCCGACAGCACCAACCTGGTCGCCTACCTCAAGCGCCCTTCCGGCGGGCAGTGATGAGCGCCTCGCCCGAGGCCCGGCTCGCCGAGCTCGGCATCACCCTCCCCGACGTCGCCGCACCCGTCGCGGCCTACGTCCCCGCCGTCCGCTCCGGGAACTACGTCTACACGGCGGGCCAGCTGCCCTTCGTCGACGGCGCGCTGCCGCTGACCGGCAAGGTCGGCGCCGCCGTCTCGCCGGAGGAGGCCGCCGACCTGGCCCGCACCTGCGCGCTCAACGGGCTCGCCGCCGTCCGCTCCCTCGTGGGCACCCTCGACGGCGCGCGGATCGTCAAGGTGACGGGCTTCGTCGCCTCCGACCCGTCGTTCACCGGCCAGCCCGGCGTCATCAACGGCGCCTCGAACGTCCTCGGCGAGATCTTCGGCGACGCGGGAGTGCACGCGCGCTCCGCGGTGGGGGTGGCGGTGCTTCCGCTCGACTCTCCGGTCGAGGTGGAGCTGGTCGTCGAGGTTTTGTGAGGTTCTGTCCGTAGCTCCTGGTTGCGGACGCGGGTGGGGACGAGGTCCTGCGCCAGGTCGCGTTCACGGGCCCCAGGGGGCCCTCCACTTCGGGACGTCTACGACCTGGCGAAGGACCTCGTCCCCACCCGCTCCTGCACCGTCTCGCGCGTCGCTACCTCAAGACGCTCTCGACGACGGGGGTGACGGCGCAGCGCGTCGCGCGGTCGCTGGCCGGACAGGGAGAGGGTCGCGGGAGCTCCGGCCTGGGATCGACTCGTGCTCGACGGCGACCACGGCCCCATCTTCATCAAGCGGGTGGCCAGCTCCCCGCAGCGTCACACCAGCTCGGCGACAGCAGGTCGCGAGGGACGGGCTCCCCGGCCGGGGTACAGCACAGGCAGATCCCCCCAAGGCGAGCGAGCGTGCCCTCACCCCGACCGCACGCGACGTCGCGCAACCTCGGGCCACGGGGCGGGCGACGACGTCGCGGGGTGCGCGCCGTCGTCGGGCATCAGGGCCGTGAGAGACAGCAGAGCAGGCGGGAGGGGCATTCTTCGCCGGGTCGTAGAAGTCCCGAAGTGGAGGGC